>JBFYZE010000063.1:0-10840 GCA_041309665.1 Gemmatimonadales bacterium
CCCGCATGAACGCCGTGCTCCGCTCGTACATGGAGGCGCGGACTCGCAAGTAGGCTCTGCCGGGCCGGACCGCCCCCCGTAGAGCGACACCCGCCGGTCGTGGTGCTTGAGCCGCCCCTCCCGGTTCTTCGAGCGGATCTTCCCCCACCACACGTACACCTCGTCGGCCTCCGCCTGGCCGGCCCCGTGGCGCCGGCTCCACTCCAGCAGGAGCGACAGGTGCACGTCCAGCGCATCCCCCGAGTAGGCGGGGTTCCAGACGGCGAGGAGGTGGAGGGAGCGGGTCATGGCCATGCCCCCCGGCGCCAGGGCCCCTTGAGGGGAGCGCCCCCCGCGGCCGCCTCTAGCAGTGGTCCTAGGAAACCTCTCAACGACTCGCCGACGTTCCGGAAATCCGCCGGCGCCGTGGAGATCTCCGTCCTCGTGAGGAAGGCCCTCCACTCTCCCCGCTCATGGCCGCCCTCGAAGAAGGCTGGTTGCAGGCCGGTGGGCAGGGCGGTGGTCAGGGAGGTCGCTCGGCGCCGGAAGGTGGCCCTGACCGCGGTCACCAGCTCTGCTCCGTCGAGGTCGAAGGTGCCCCCGAGCAGCCAGAGATCGTAGAAGTCCTTGTAACGGCTGTTGGTCTCACCCAGCCGGACGATGGCCTCGAGCTTCTCCGCGATTACGGTCTCCACCGGGTACGCCCGGATGCGCGGAGCCGCTCCTCCCAGCAGCGTGGGGAACTCGATCTCCACCGGCCCCGGCGTGATCGCATCGCCGAAGCCCACGTCCACCTGCACGGGGATCCTGGCCTTCTCCAGCATGGCGTTGAAGCGCACCCGCACTCCACCGTACTCGGCGGCCTCCCGGATGGGCGTCGCCCGCACGTCCTCACCCCGAAACACCAGTCCGTCCGGCGGCACCTCCGTCTCCAGAATCCGCCGCAGGCGACCAGCAACGGAGCTCGGGGCACTATCCCCGAACCCGAGAAGATCCAGGTCGCGCGTTGCGCGTGCGGCGACTTCCGGCCAGGCCGTCATGAGCATCGCGCCCTTCAGGACGAAGGAGTCCCGGAGGTCAGAGACGGAAAGGCGATAGAGGAACCGCTCGATGGCGTATCGCTCCAACAGTCGTTGGAGATCCTCCCCCGTGGCCTCCATTACGTTTCGAAGGCGGGCCCGCACGGAGGCCGCGACGTTCGTGACCTCCCCGCTCATCGTGCGAGGCTCTGGAGGTAGGGGCGAAGCACCGTGGTGGCGCGGCAGGCCCGGGCCATCGCCATGAGCTGATCCACGTCCACCCTCCGGTCCCGCAGGGCGTCTTCCAGGGCCTCGAGCCCCACATCGAGGCCGATCTTGTTGCGGTAGCGGAAGCAATCCACCACGGTGCGCGCCACCGTGGTGACGGGGATCGTGACCCCGTGGACGCTGCGGTGCTCCACGCCTACGTGCAGCATCGGGCGCGACCAGCGCACGAACCGCACCCGCCACGGAGACATGTCCTGGAGCCATGCCTTCCGGTCCACGGCCATCCAGATCTGGGCGGGGCTCTGCGTTCCGATCTCGTGCACCCGAAGCGCGGTGAGCAGACAGAAGACGCCCTCCGGCACCGTCCGGGCCACGGCGGCCAGGGTCTCCAGCTCGGTTTCGGGAGCGCCTGAGACGCGGTAGAGGCCCCACGCCACCCGCGTCACGCTGCCGCTGCGAAGCCAGCCCTGGACTCGCCAGCGCGGGATGCCCCGCTGGCTCAGATCCCGCGCCCGGAACAGGAACGGGAGATCGCTCGGCGGAAGGACGGCCGGTTTGGACATGGAACGAGAATACGACATATCCTAGGCTCTCACAAGTAAAAGCCTAGGTTTTGTTAAGTTCCGCCTCCCCGACCTCATCCCTCCGGCGCGCCGGCCCCACTCCAGCAGCAGCGCCAGGTGCACGTCCAGCGCATCCCCCGAATACGCGGGGTTCCAGACGGAGAGGAGGTGGAGGGGGCGGGTCATCGGGCTCGCCGGACGCTCCCTTCTCGGGTCACGGTCATGTCGCCTTCCCGGGCCGGCGTCCAGGGGGGAGGGACGCAGAGGGTGGCCTGGATGGGCAGAATGGGTTGGGGAGCGGCGGTGCGCCAGGGTTGGAGGGCCCGGACGCCGACGGCCCTCCCCGCGCCATCCACGTGCCCGGCGCTTGAATCCAGGCCCATGCAGACATCCCCAGGTCTCGCCCGAACCGGTATCTCTTTGCCATCGCAGGACCCGCTTCTTCCCGGAAGACCCGCTCTTGACCCCCGACAGGCGGCCCCGTAGCGTTTGGCGTGACGTACCCCCCCTTCCCCTTCGGGGGGAGGGCGCGAGGCCGGCCTTCGGGTCGGCCTCTGCTTTTGTAGCCCGGGCCAGGCTCGCGCTGGGATGCGAACCCACGTTTACGTAGACGGGTTCAATTTCTACTACGGCTGCCTGAAGGGCACGGCTTTCAGGTGGCTGAACCTGCGGGAGTTGTTCACGCGCCTGCTTCCTCCGAACGACGTCCGCGTCATCAAGTACTTCACGGCTCGGGTCGAGGCACGCCCCGGGGATCCCGACCAGGCCACCCGCCAGGACACCTACTTCCGTGCCCTGCAAACGCTCCCGGGATTCGAGCTCGTCCTTGGCCAGTTCCTCACTCACCGTGTGACGTTGCCGCGGGCGGACGGAACGGGCTACGAGACGGTGCTCCGCACCGAGGAGAAGGGCTCGGACGTCAACCTCGCCGCGCATCTCCTTCATGATGCGCATCGCGGCCTGATCGAGTGCGCCGTCATCGTCTCGAACGACTCCGATCTCGCCGAGCCCATCCGGCTCGTCCATGAGGACCTGGGCGTCAAGATCGGGCTCATCTGCCCGACCTACCTCGGCGGCCGACATCCCAGTCGTCAACTGGTGCGGCACGCCGACTTCGTCAAGCGGATCCGGAAGGGCGTTCTGAGCGACTCGCTCTTCCCCGATCCGGTGTCTGCCCCGGGCGGTCCGATTCACAAGCCTCGTGGGTGGTGAGCCATACCCGGCGCGGGTCGGCTCACCGCTCGAGCCTCCGCACCATCCCCGCTCCGTCCACGGCCCTGGCGACGCGCCGGGCGACGCGCAGGGCGGCGGACGGCCGACTGTGTGCGCTGCACGGGATCCTCCGCGAGAACGAATGCGGGCCGTCGAAGCCGGCCCGGGATGGAGGGTACGGGAGGGGTGTGACAGCGCAGGAGTGCCACTCCCTCGTCAGCCCCACCCTTCCATTCCAATGCCCCGGCAGGAAAGGCACGCTTCGCATGACAGGGGGTCGCGGTGCGCATGGGCTGGCGTATATACGGCTTGTATATTACATGGACTTCGAGTGGGACACGGACGAGAGCACCCGGAACGCGCACACCCGGAACTTCGATTTCGCGTTTGCCCGATTGGTATTCGAGGGTCCGTGCCTCGTGCGCGAGGATCGGCGCAGAGACTACGGCGAGCGGCGCATGGTCTCAGCAAGAAGGAGCAACCGTCGTGAGCGCCAAGCATACGCTGAAGACCCTCGCGGGTAACGCCCGGACGCGCGGCCGCGCTAACCTGGCCCGGCTCCGCGCCCAGACCGAAGAGGAGATCATGGCGACCTCGCCGGCCGAGCTCGCCGACCTCCCCGACGACTTCTGGGACGAGGCCGTCATGGTCTACCCCGAGCCCAAGGAGCCGATCTCGATCCGCGTGGATCGAGAGGTGCTCTCCTGGTTCCGGGACCAGGGGCCCGGCTACCAGACCCGCATGAACGCCGTGCTGCGCTCGTACATGGAAGCGCGGACTCGCGAGTAGGCTCTCACCGCCATGGCGACGCCCCCCCCCCGTGCGGCAATCATAGGGGCACGCCAACGCCATCCCTGGAGCGCCGCAGGCTGGGGATGACGGAATCGCATAAATGCGATATCATGGGGGGCATGTGGCCACCGGATCCTCTACTTCTTCGCCGGCGAGCGCATGGCCGTGCTGAGTCATCTCGTCACCAAGGAAGGCCGGGTGCCTGGTCCGGAGGTCGACCGGGCCGTCCGGCGCATGGCCCTGTTCTCAGCCGATCCTGGGCGCCACACGTTCCGCGGTTGACGAAGGGAGAACAGCCCATGCCCAGATCCAAGCCCACGACGGACGCCGTGCGGATCCTCCAGCGCCTTGGCGCCGGGGACGCCGGTCTGCGGGCGCTCGTCGAGGAGGAGCGTGCCCACGCTGAGGTCGCGCGCCAGATCCATGATCTGCGCACCCATCGGGGCCTCACCCAGAAGGAGCTGGCCGACCGGGTTGGCACCACGCAGTCGGTCATCGCCCGGATCGAGGACGCGGACTACCAGGGGCATTCGCTCAGGATGCTCCGCCGGGTCGCCGAGGCCCTGGACGCAGAGGTGAGCGTCCGGCTCGTGCCGGCAGGGTTGGCGGCGGGCCGCTGAGGGGGACGAACCCCGCCCCGGCCACGTGGGTGGCGACAGACGTGCGCTGCAGGGGATCCTCCGCGAGAGGGGGTGCGGGCCGTGGAATCTGGCCCGGGATAAGCGTGGGGGAGGGGTGTGACAAGCGCAGCCAGCCATGGGAGCGCCCCGCCCGAGTGCCGACCTTCCAGCCGTCGAGGGACCTTGTGGGCCTTGCCCGGCGCGGCAGGTCGGATTAGGTATTGTGATACCGCCGATAATATCATGACATCCAGGTATGCGAGGCTCCGGGAAGAGATCCAGGAGCTGCGGCGGTCCGGAGGCGTGAAGCCCTCTCGTCTCGGCGGGCTCGCAAGGAGGCTGGGGAGGACGCTGGTGGCACGAGGAAAGCACCCGACCTGGGTGAGTCAGGTGTTGTCGGACGCTCCTCCGTTGTCCATCCCGGACCACGGCGGGCGGGACCTGAACCGTCACACGGCCGGGCTCATCCTCGACTAACTGGAAGCGGACCTGGACCGACTCGAGGCCAAAGCCCGCGGGAGCGACTGACCGCCTATGCCATCCCCTGCCGAGTATCTCACGCTGCCATACGAGTGGGTCCTCATCCCCGACGAGGCGTCTGGGACCTTCACCGCGCTGATCCGTGAGTTCCCCGGGTGCGTGTCCCAGGGCGACAGCCCCGCGGAGGCTTACGCCAACCTCGAGGACGCGGCCAAAGCCTGGATCGGCGCGGCCCTGGACCTCGGGCAATCGATCCCCGCGCCGCGGGCGGTCGAGTCCCATGGCGGAAGGGTGCTCCTCCGCCTTCCGCGAAGCCTGCACAGAGAAGCAAGCGAAGCGGCCGAGCGTGACGGCACGAGCCTCAACCAGTTCATCGTGGCGGCCGTCGCCTACCGGCTGGGAGGGAAGGCGGCCGAGGCCGCAGGCGTCGTTGCTGCGCCATCGGCCGTGGCATCGCCTCGCCGGGTGGGGTGAACGGAACCACTCCATTCTCGACTGCGGGCGTGTCGTCGCTGTCGCGCGCCTGGGCGTCCAGCGCCGTCACCTGGTCGTGGTGCTTGAGCCGCCCGGTGCGGTTCCTGGAGCGGATCTTCCCCCAACAGACGTAGACCTCGTCCGGCTCCGCCTGGCCCGCCGCGGCGCGCCGGCTCCACTCCAGCAGCAGCGCCAGGTGCACGCCCTTCTCGGGTCACGGTCATGTCGCCTCCCGGGCCGGCGTCCAGGGGGGAGGGACGCAGGAGGTGGCCCGAATGGGCAGAATGGGCCGGGGATCGCGGCCACGCAACCGTGGGACGACGACCGACCGGCCCATCGAGCCATGTCCTCGCCCCTCGGGCCGTGCGATCGGCTCTCGGCCGCATCGGAGGTCGGACACGGCCCCCGCCACACTTGAACAGCGCCGGGGTCGCCGGGTATCATGAAATAAGCATGAGATTTCATGATACAGGGGACCCGATGATCAACCTCATGGACATCCACTCGCTCTCGGACTTTCAGCGCAACGTGCGGGCCCACGTCAAGCACCTCCGCCGGACCGGTCGCCCCGAGGTGCTCACCGTCCATGGGCGGGCGGAACTCGTGGTGCAGAACGCAGCCGCATACCAGAAGCTCCTCGAACTGGCGGCCAACGCCGCCGCGATCGTCGCGATCCAGCGGGGCCTCCAGGGCGTGGAGGCGGGGACCGGCGAGCCCGCCGAGGACGCATTCGCCTCTCTCGAACGCGAGCTTGGGATTCCCGAGCGCCCGTAGTGTTCCAGGTCATCCTCGAGCTCGAAGCGAAGAACAACCTCCGCGCCCACTACCTTTATCTGCAGACCCATAGCCCCGGCTCCGCGTATCCAGAGCGGTGGTATGCGGGAATCCGGGCGGCCATCCGCGATCGCGCCACCACGGCGGAGGAGTGCGGCCTGGCGTACGAGGATCGGTTCTTCGCCGAAACGATCCGCCAGCGCTTGCACGACTCCTACAAGATCCTCTTCACCATCCGGGGCAATCGCGTCCACGTGCTCCACATCCGGCATCAGGCACAGAACCCGCAGGATCTCCTCGGCTGAGGACTCTATCCGAGGGGTGTGACAGCGGGGGGCACGGGTGGCCCGGCGGGCGAGCGGTACTTCTCTGGCCATGAACGGGCCGTGTAGATATGTTATGACTCAGCACGAAACGTGTATACAGGGAGGCTCATGGCGAAGCGCGCCACGCGATTCAACGTCCAACTCGACGAGCGCCATGCGATGAAGCTGCATGACCTCGCCGAGAGGACCCACGTGAACCCCGGAACCCTCGCTCGCTCCTTGCTGAGCACGGCTCTCGAGGAGGCTGCGCCGAATCCGTCGTCGATCGTGGAGCTCCTCGACGCCATCCCCGGTGCCTATGAACGAGCGCAGCAGGGACTGCGCGAAGTGCAGGCCGGGCAAGGAATTCCACTGGACAAGCTCTGAATCCGTGGCCAGGGTGGTCATTGCCCCCGCGGCCGCTGGTGACCTCGACCTGCTCATCCGCGAGCTCGAGCTCCCGCGCGACACGCGCTCGCGCGTCCGGACACGACTTGGTCACCGGTACGGCCGCATCCCGTCGGTGATCCACTCGTAGGCCGCGCACCGGCCCGGCGTGGCATCGTTCAGGATCTCGTCCAGCTCCTCGACCTCCATCGCCTGCCAGCTCCGCGCCGCACAGTCCGGGTCGTTGGCGAGCCACATCCACAGGAAGAGCGCCGTGTCCGACCCGTGGTGGGCCCTCAGCGCGCGCACCACCCCGGCGCGGACCCGGGCCACCCCGGCGGTCAGCCCTTCGTCGAGGAGCGTGCCGTCATCCTCGTCCGTGGGCTCGAACGCCACCCCGAGGTACTGTCCCAGGCGGAACAGGCTGAGGCCCAGCGCCCCGGCCCCCTCCGCGAGCGAGCCTTCGGTGTGCTCCTCCCAGGCGCACGCGCAGAAGTCCCGGTAGATCTCGCCCAGGGCGAGGAAGCGGAGGAGCACCTCGGCGCGCCCGACGCCGTCCCGATGGCGGGTGAGCCCCGCCCGGCCCAGAGCCCCCCATGCCGACCGGGCCCAGGCCACCTCCGCGCTGCCGCACCACACGTCGAACACGACGGGGGCCGCCGCCTCGACTTCCTCCCACGCGACCAGGGCCACGCCGGGCTCAGGATCCCGGGATGGCATGCGGACCACCTCGGGGTCGGGCGTCCCCAGGTACGTGGGGCCCTCGGCATCCCGCGGGTCCAGCGGCGGCGCGATGGCCGTGTCCACACGGAACTCCTCGCCGCCCCGCTCGAACTCCTCCCGGGCCTGCCGCACGCTGATGAACCGCAGGTGCTTCACGCCCCAGTACAACGTCCCGTAGATCTCGAACGCCGTCCCGTCGTCGAAGCAGATGTACACGATGTTGCGGTCGTGGTGTCCGCCGCGGACCACGCCCGCCACCGTGCGCCCCACCATGCACTCCCAGACGCCCGTCACCATGGGCGTGCCTTCGCGGGGCCTCGCCTCCGACGCGCCAAGGTTGCCAGGTGCACCCTCCCCGCCCCATCCACGTACCCGGCGACGTGGAAGCCCAGCACCTCGGGCTCGATGGGGAGCGGGGGCGCCTGGGCGGCGGGATGGGCGGGACCGGGCCGGAGGAGGCGCGCGTGGGAATGCGCCACCCGGCGGGCGGCGAAGTGTGTGCGCTGCACCGGAGCCTCCGGGAGAAGGAATGCGGGCCGTCGGCTTCAGGCCCGCACGCAGGATAGGGGAGGGGTGTGACAGCGCATCCCGCCATGGGAGCGCCCCGACGCGCTGCCGATCTTCCCCGCGTCGGCCGATTCCCCGCCGGCCGCCCCGTGAGGGGGCTCGGTCCTGAAGGGGAGCCTACCCGTGGAAACACTACGCGGGCCCAGATAACATGAAATATGCAGGCATTTTCATGATAGGAGCCCCACGTGATCAACCTCATGGACATCCACTCGCTCTCCGACTTCCAGAGGAACGTCAAGGCACACGTCGAACACCTCCGGCGCACCGGACGCCCCGAAGTCCTCACGGTTCACGGGCGGGCGGAGCTCGTTGTGCAGAACGCGGCTGCCTATCAGAAGCTCCTCGACCTCGCCGCCCACGCATCGGCCATCGTCGCCATCCAGCGCGGACTGCGGAGCATGGAAGCAGGCACCGGCGAGGCGGCCGAGGACGCGTTCGCCTCCCTGGCGCGGGAGCTGGACATCCCCGAGGGGCCCTAGCGTTCCGGGTGGTCGTCGAGCCGGAGGCAAAGGGCAACCTCCGGGCCCACTACCTCTATCTCCGGTCCACTCCTACAAGATCCTCTTCACCATCCGCAGTGACGTGGTCCACGTGCTCCACATCCGGCATCAGGCGCAGGATCCGCAGGACGTTGTGGGGTGAGCGTCACGCTGGCCGCCCTTCGTCCACCAACCCCTCCGCCAGCTCCTCCACCCTTTCCCGGAGCGCCAGCTTCGAGCGCCATGCCTCGGGAATCCCCTCCTCCCCGAACCACGCCCCGGCGATCTGTCCGTAGACGGCCCCCGTCGTGTCCGCGTCGCGGCCCAGGTTCACGCCTGTCAGCGCCCCCGAGCGGAAGTCCTCCGCCCGATGGAACGCCCAGAGCGCTGCCTCCAGGGTGCGGGTGACGTGCCCACTGGCCACGATGTCAGGGGCTGCCTTCCCCCGGTACGATCCCTTCGCGACGGCCATGACCTCCGGATGGAGCGGATCGTCCCGCCAGAAGGGGAGCGGAGCCGCCCATCCCCAGGAGAGCAGATCGTCCTTCGGCACGCCTCGCACTGCCCCCAGGAGGAGCGCCGCGAAGTAGCGGCACGCGTCCACGGCGGTCTTGGCGCCGTGCGTGGTGCGTGAGCTCTCGCCTGCCAGGCGCACCGCCTCGGCCGGGTCATCGCGGAGGAACAGGACCACGGGAGCCAGCCGCATGAGCGACCCGTTGCCGGCGCTCTGCGGGTCGGTGGATCCGGAGAACGGGTTGCCCGTGCTCTCGAAGCGGTGGAGCGCCGAGGACGTCGTGCCGCCGATGTCGAAGCACGTTCCCGTGCTGGACAGGTACCCCTCCCGGTACCAGCGCACGTAGCGGCGCATCTGGTCGGCGGCGTCGAACCGGCCCGTCTCCACCAGGCTCTCGGCGAGGCAGAGCGCCATGGACGTGTCGTCGGTCCACTGCCCGGCCTGGAGGCCGAAGGTTCCACCGCCCACCATGTCGGTGAGGGGCTCGAACGTCCCGGGCGCCTTGAACTCGAGCGTGGTGCCGAGCGCGTCGCCAACGGCGAGGCCGAGCAGCGCACCGCGCACCCGGTCGGGGGAGGCGGGCGGCGGGCCGGTGACGCGGCCCGACGTCCGCGCCGCCCCGGGATCGTGCTCGGACCACCTCAGCACGAAGCGCTCCTGCTCGTCCGTCTCGGGCGCGCGACGGCCGGGGGCCTTGGTGGTGCTGCCGAAGAGCCGGCGCACCTCCTCCAGCGCCTCCTCGCCCGTGCGTCCGCGCTGCACCAGGAAGCACCCCACGGCCGTGCCCGTCCGCCCCACGCCGCCCCAGCAGTGAAGGTAGACCCGGTGCCCCACGGCCAGGTCCACCTCCAGGCGATCCAGGAAGTCGCGCATGAGCTGCGGATCCCGGGGCACGGTCACGTCCCGGATGGGGAAGCGGCGGTATGCGCATCCGTCCTCTCCCCACACCGACGCCAGCTTGTCGGTGTAGGGCGAGAGCTCCCCGGGCTCGGTGAGGTCGTAGAAGCACGTCACGCCGGCGGCGTGGAGGCGACGGAGCTTCTCCTCCCCTCCCGGGTCCCCGGCCGGGGTGCCCGGATACTCGCCGGCCAGGAGGTCGGCGCCGGGTACCCAATAGCCGTAGGGCAGGGGGAGCGGGCGGGCGTCGGGGTGGGTCATCGGCATGTTCCGGCGAGAGCGAGGCTTCGGCACGACCCTACTACGGTGCGTCTTCCCCCGGAGGCTTCGCCAGCGACGGCACCCAGATCGCGATGGCGCCACCCTTGCGTTGACCGTCGGCGAACCCGCCCGCAAGGTAGTTGACGAACTTCTCGCCCGCGCCCGGCTCCTTCATCCCGGAGAGGATGATGGCGTTGGCGCCGAGCTTGGCGGCCTCCTCGCGGAGCTTGTCGATCATCTGTCCTTCGTTGGTGAAGCCGCTGGACCCCGACGCGTTCAGGATGGCGACGCGCGTGTGCTCGGGGATGCTGTCAGACTCGAAGTACACGTGGACGTCGCCCAGCGGCACCGGGGCCAGGCCGGGAGTGAGGACTGACTTGTTCACGCTCACGCACGCCGCCACGAGCAGGACGCCCAGGCAGGCGGCCATCTTGATGCGGGTCATCATCACCTCCCCGCCCACCACGCGATCCCCAGGTCGAACCGGGCCGACGTGGCCGAGATGTCGATGTCCGCCTTCTCGCCCTGGTACTCGGCCTCGGAGAACGATCCCACCGTCCACC
>JBFYZE010000064.1:0-7405 GCA_041309665.1 Gemmatimonadales bacterium
CGATTTCTCTCCGGCCTGAATCCACACAAACGTTGCGAGCTGTCCATCAAGGGTGGCCACGGCTAAAGAAAAGCCCCAGGAAAACATATCCCGCCAGGGATTTGCGAAATCCCTTCCGTAGCTTTGCTCCATTGGCCCCAGAAATGACCTAGCCTCATTCAGTGTTGTCAAGATCTCGAGTTGAAGACCCAATCGCGGTTCTCTAGTCGGGGCCCAGTCTTCCGAATCTGCATATGCGATTATTTCAGTGCGGATGACGTACTCCTCGAAGGCGAGACGGAGGCGGCCCATCAGACCCGAATAGTTTGGGCCGATGAACCCACGCCTCTTGAGGCGACGGAAGAACCTAGAAACCTTTGACATATTCTTCCTTTTCACCCCTGAAGGATAAGGTATCCAGGGGCCCTGTTGGCCCGTGACCGCTGGTGAAATCTCGGGGGGATGGTCGGAATGGGCAAGGACTGGGTAGGCTGGGCTGTAGCGTTGAAATAGAGAAGTCCGCTTTGAGTGAAATAGAAATGTCCTCTTTCGGGAAGTGTTCGCTACCGTCCGGGCGGACCGCCTACGGGAGGCCCTTGGCTTTGGAGATGAAACACTCGTTGTCTGCACGGTCGGCGGGACTGCTATTGGCCGCCAGCTACTGGAGCTCTGCGGCGAAGCTCATCCGATCCTGCAGAAGACCGTCCCGGGACTCAGGATGGTCCTCATATGCGGTCCTCGACTTCCCGCCGGGGGTCTACGACTACCGAAATCCGTTGAGGTGCTGGGGTTTGTGCCCCGTCTCTATGAATACCTGGAGGAATAGGCATCATAGGGGCAGCGCGTCCTTGGCGGAGAGGGGAGCGATGCCCGTGACATCCAGCCCACAGAACGAATGGCGTTCTCCGACGGGAGGGGACACACTGTCGTTTGCGGACGTACAGTACTCACCCTCCGAGAAGGAGAACGCCACTCATGGACAGGTATATCGGACTGGACGCTCACGCGTCAAGCTGCACGGTGGCCACGCTGGGCCCGAGCGGGCGGCGATTGCACTCGCAGGTGGTGGAGACGAACGCCGGGGCGTTGATCGGGGTCCTGCGAGGGATTGCCGGCACCCGGCATCTGTGCCTGGAGGAAGGGACCCACGCGGGCTGGCACGGCCCCACTCCTCGGTTCCCGGTTCCGGACCCTACAGCGGGTGGGAACCGCGAACCGCCTCCGCCGACCCACCTCAGGAAGTCCGCCTCACCCTCACCCGTTCCGTCCGTTCCCCTCCACGGGCGCACTCGGAACGGAACGCCCCCGCCTTACCTCTCTCACTCCGCGTCAGCCTGCGTGCAACCGCCCCCGTCAGCGGGCGCGCAACGCAACACCAGGCGTAGGTCGTCGTGCTCTGGTGTTTGCCGCTGCCCCAGGGCACCGCCTCCACCACCACCCCACACAGGGGACAGTTCACCCGGCGCATCGCGTACACGAAGTACACCGCGATGCCCCAGAGCGGAATGAACTCGAAGCGCCGGGGCGCCAGCGTGTCATAGCCGGGTCTCGGGCGACCGCACCCAGAGCACTTCGGACGGCCGTTCCCACGGGCTCGAAGCTCCACATCCAGCGTGAGCCGTCCGGCCTCCTCGTGCAGGCGAACCTCTCCGTAGACGAAAGACCTATGCTTCTGGATCCGGTTGAGGATAGTTTTGATCTGCATCCTGTTGGGGCGCGTGGTGTCGGTGAGTTCTTCGCAAGGGAACCCTATCGTACCACAAACCCCGCAGGATGCATCCCCCCCTTCCCGCAGTCTCGACGACCCGCCCTCCCAGGCGTATCACCCTCTCTCAACCCGCCGAATCACCCACAGATTCCCCGGAGGAGCCGGATTTCCGTGCTGGGTGGAAGGAGCCTGCCAAGCGCTTCACTCACTCCACGATGATCGGTCGGCTCGTCACGATCGGCTCGCGTCCGGCCAGCTCCAGCTTGAGGTGGAGCGTGTATTCGCCGGGATCGAGGTCCGGCAGCTGAAGCTCGATGGACCGGAACACGGTCTGGATCGAATCCGGGCCCCGGTCCTCGAAGGTCACCTCCACCGGACGATCCGGCTCGAGCACACCGAGGAACTCGCCTACGCGTGTGAGGAAGCCGGGTCGTCCGCGGGTGAAACCGAACGTCACCCGCACCGGCTCGGCGATCCGCAGCCCATACGCCTCCCAGACGACGGGGAATCGCTCTCCCCTCCGGACGCGCACACCCGGCCGAACGTGCCGGACCGCCTCCTCGAGGCTCTCCGGCAGAGGTGCGCCTTCCTTCAGGAGCAGAAGGTCCGACACGTCGACGAGGCCGGGAACCAGCGGACGTTGCACCACCCCCTGACGTGCGCGCCACGCCTGCTTCCCCTGCAGGTCAACGACCTCCAGTCCGCTGACGTAGCGGCCGGGCGGCGAGTCGATCGTGAGGACGCCCTCCGCGTCGCTGCCCCGGACGAAGATCGGCTCCGATCCGTCCTCCGGGATCAGGAAGAGCGCTGCGTGGGGTTGTCCCTGGATCCCGAACTCCCCGCTCCGTTGCGCGTCCGACTCCGGTGTCTCCGCCTCCGCCGAGTCCGCCTCCGGCGGGATGGGCCGGTAGGCGCCCACCACGAACATCCCTTCACCCCGCCGGAATCGTCCGATCTGCGTCTCCAGCGGGCGCATGTCCGGGGCGTACCGAGGTGCATACCACGTGCGTGCCTCGCGCGGTGCGGTGATCCAGCTCTCCGGCGGAATGTCGGACGGCGACTCGAGGAAATCCTCCGGGAAGAGGTAGCCGCGACTCTTGGGATGGTGGTGTCCCAGCACCTGCCGGGTGTCGACCCTGAGATTCATGGTGGCGACGGGGTCGTACGTTCGACTGTAGCCGATGTTGCGGCCGTACCGGATCAGCGTGGCCTCCATGTCCTCGTCCCAGGGCAGCCCCATCGGGTTCGCCGCGTCCTGCCAGTTCAGCGCCTCGACCCTCCGCGCGAAGTGATCGGTCAGCCGATCGTTGCCCTCGATCAGGAAGAGCGGGTCGGAGAGCCGCCAGAACAGCTCCCAACGGCGGTTCCGCTCTTCCGGCTCCATGCGTTCGAACAGCTCCACTCCGTCCCCCGTCAGCACGAAGCGCAGAGACATCCAACGCTCGTGTTCGGCGGGCGGCATCAACGCGAGCGCCTCCCGGAACGCCGCCTCCGAAGCCACCACGTCCGCCGTCAAATGCAGGATGTACCCTCGCAGCGCGGCACACCACCAGACCTCGGGAATCCCGCAATCCGTCGCTACACGGGTGGCTCCCGCCACATCGCGATTCTCGATCAGGTAATAGACCAGCTGCCCCATCACCCAGCGGCCTGGCATGTGCTCCGCCGTCTCGGTCAGGAACGAGATCAGCTCGCCGCGGGCTTCGCCGACCTCGGGCCACTCCTGCGGGAAGAGGGCCTCTCCCTCCCCGCCGAACCAGATGCAGATGCGTCCGATCTGTTCGTCGCAGCTCGGCCGGAACCGCTCCGGCTCGACCGGTATGCGACTCGCCCGGTATCGCTCGAACTCTCCCTGGCGGTCCCGGGCCTCCTGGAGCCAATCGGCCGGCTTCGCGGCGGAGGCCGGGTTGCCCTGCGCAAGGAGGGTTGTCGGGGCGAACAGGAGCAGCCCGACAACGGCTGCCAAGGCCACAGGTTGGTAGGGCAATTCGGGCCTCCTTCGCGTGTCGCCCGCCCGGTCGCCGGGTTCGTCCACCGCCGCGACCCCATGCGGCGGCGGGTGACGGCAGGTGCCTCGCCTTCGATACACCAGGCAGGATCCCGCGTTGCATCTCGGCCGGGCGGTCTTTCCGATCCTGCCCCCTTCGAGCGAGTCGAGCCGCCGGGCATCGGTACGGAAGCGAAGCACAGCCAGGGGAGCTCGCGAACTGGACGTGTACCTGGGGCAATGATATGGTAACATGGTTCTCACCTCCCGCTGGGAAAAGGAGCAGAGTCGCGCTGCGACGAGCCTCATGAGTGCTGGGCCGGTTCGGCTCCTCTGGATTCTCACGGCGATCTCGGCTGGCGGCCTCGGGGTCGAGGTCGCCTCGCGGGCACCCGGGCCTTCCGAAGGGCTCGTCGTACCCCCGGGCACCGATGTCGGCCGTGGCTCTTTTCGCCCGCTACCCTTCTTCCATGATCTCTACACGTTCCGGGGGGAGGGCGGCCTCACGACCGTGGTTGCCGCGTTCGCGGTCGAGGCGGGGGAACTGGAGACGGAGCGTGCCGCCGACAACAACCGCTACCGCTTCAACATGACGCTGATTCTGGCGGACACGGTGTTGCGTTCCGTGACGAACCGGCACGACAGCGTGTTCGTCGATCTCCCTCGACGGGTGCGCGGCGAGCACCTGTTGTGCGCCCACCTCGAGGTGCGGGCCCCTCCGTCCCGCAACATCCGGCAGGGCGTCTTCATGAATGACGTGACGGTGGGCAGCGGACAGATGTACTGGGAAGACATTCAGATCCCGGACTACAGCGGGACTGAGTTGATGTTGAGCGACGTGGCGCTCGGCCAGCCCGACGCGCGGATCGGATGGGAGCGCGGAGGAGCGACGCTCGCCCTCCTCCCCACCCACCACCTGCCGTCGCGCGCATTCGATGTCTACTACGAGATCTACAACCTGCCCGCGGGCAACCGGTACACGACGGAGATCACGGTTGAGCGCGTTGCCGGAAGCTCCAGCGAGGCAGCCGAGGACCGCGAGCCGGTCCGCCTGCGCTTCGCCGGCGAGTCTACGGCCGCGGCCGACGGCACGTTGCCCGAACTACGCAACGTGACTACGCCGTTCGCGAAGGGCCGCTACCGACTCACCGTGAGGATAGAGGACCTGCGCACGGGCAGGGCGGCGAGCCGGTCGCGCACGCTCGAGGTCCGGAGCTCCGGGCAAGGTGCGACGATGGTCCCGGCCCTGCAGGTGGCGCCATTGAAACGGGGAGAAGGGGGCAGGTAGGGCCGGTGGTGACTCCAGGCCGGGGAATGACTCTTGAGTTCTCGGCTTTCCAGGCGTCAGCCCGTGGTTCATCCGGGGTCGGGCGGCGGCCATCCAAGTCGCTCCTGGCATGAAGTGGCACCAGAAGTGGCACCCGTCTCACCCCGTGGTCCCGCGGCAGATGCCCGTCCGGCCGGAGCACGGCCACTCCCCGGGCGTGTTGTGGTTGTCGAAAGCGCCCCACGTGCCGCCACGCCGATTCCGCCAGCGCCAACCTCCGTGGCGAACCGCGGCACGAACGACTCCACCGTGACATGGGCGTTGCGGATGCGGTCGACTCGGAAGGACCGACGATCGGACCGACGAAGATCGAAGACGCCCAGGACAATGTTCCCTTCCGTGGTCTGGTAGAGGGTGTACGGTTCGACCCTCCTCCTGCTGTGGCGGCCGCGGTCGTCGGTGTAGTCGAACTCGACGACAAGCCGGCTCTGGGCGGCGTAGCGGAGGAGCTCCACGGGGCTCCCACCCCACGTGCCCATGATGGGTGGCGGGGTCCATGAGGTTCTCGCTCCCCCAACAGTCGGCATGGAGGCCAACACCCTCGGTGCGGCGGCGCCCTCCAGCCAGGCGAACAGGTCATCGAGCTCGTTCCAGAAGACCGACCACGGCGGCAACTGGGGGAGCTGGTGGGCCAGCATGTTCTTCCATTCGCTCTCCAGCTCCCCGCGCGTCTCCGAGTTTCGCAGACGAGCGGGCGATGGAATCGGAACGCCTTTGTGCTCGCACTTCTCCACCAATAGGGACTTGAGGTCCTCGGCGTCGGGACGTACGTCGATGCGCCGGAAGAGGGTGATGATGTCGTAGAGATCCCGAGGTCGACCGCGCTCCCCCATGGCCCTGAGCTTCTCAGCAAAGACCTCCGCGAAGGAGTAGCACAAAACGATCGCCGGCTCCGGAAGCGCATCGTCGTATGCGTGGGCGATCTGGCGCCATTCAGCCTCTCGGCACACCCGCTCCTCGCCGTCCAAGTCGAGCTTCACGCTGGCCGGACCGGGCGTACCGCGGGGCCCGATGTAGTAGATGCGCCCCTCGGCCGCCCGGCGGCCCGGCCGGAGGCGCAGTCTGGGCGCCTCAACAGCGAGCTCGATGCCGGACGCGTCGTAAACCCGATCCAGCACGCCGCGCAGGATCGGGAGGGCGTCATCGGGAGCGATCGGACCCGTCTTGCGAACCGTGAAATCCAGGTCTTCGGAGAACCGATACGTCTCGAGGTAGCACTTCTTGAGGCAGGTGCCGCCCTTGAAGACCCAGTAGTCGCGAAGCGCGCTCTCCGAGCCGATGCCCCAGAGGATCCAACCCAGGACATAGTCCTTCTCGACGACATCCTCGCGGAGCCCCCACTCCTGGACTCGTTCGTTGAGGCTCATGCGGGAGATCATGAGGGCAAGGGCCCCACCGTGGCGTTGACGAGGAGCCTCCAGTGGCCGACCCGGCGTCCGCCCTCCGGTCCCGACGGGTCCAGGCGCACCAAGCCTACGCTCATCCTCCGCTCACACTCCTCGAGGAGGCCCTGGGCTGGGATCTCCATCGCCTCGACAAGGAAGCCGAGCCGCTTGTAGACCGAGCGGTTGCCCAGGCTCTCGGCGTACTCCAGCAGGAGGGCATCGTTGCGCAGATCCCCCTCAAGCCAGCTGCGGAGCACGTCGGACACATGGCGGATCCCGCCGCCCAACTCGGGGGCGTCGAGAAGGTCCAGGACCGTCCGCGAGGGATCCGACACGTCGATGCGTACTCCGCTTCGCCACACGGGGCGTGTACCGAACATGCGCTCCTTCTTGATGACTTTGACCCTGTAGGGCGTCCCCTGGATGGTCGGTGTGCGGTCTCGAACCCACCGTGTGCTCACGATGACCACGCTCCGGAAGAGCTGATCGGTCAGTCCCCAGTGTTCGCATGCGCTCCAGCCGCCCACGTAGCACGGCGCGAATACCTGAGCCGCAACGACCCAGGGGTCCGTGGTCCACTCCGAGGGCCGCGCGGCCTCGAGCGGCACCGGGGCGTAGAGCCCCGGCCGGATCCGTGCGAGCCAGCCCCGGCTCGCCAGGTACGCAAGGAAGCGCCGCGCACGGGGCGCCGACATGTCCAGAGCGGCCGCCGTGTCCTCCACCGTGAAGGGGCCCACACCCGAGCGAAGCAGGCGGGTGAGGCGCCGTCGGTTCTCGGCGTTGATACCGAGGCCGGTAGGCAACATATATATTGCGTTATTGTCCATGGCATAGACCATAACGCAATATCTTTGGCACCTCAAGTGGGCTCGGCGGATGAAACCTGACCGGACTGGCACCAGGAAGTGGCACCAACCGGTGACACATGGTCATGCGACGGCGCCGGAGACGAGCGTGGGCGTCCGGGACCTGGAAGAGCTGGGACTCGGGCGCATGGCCCTGGGCGCGGACGGCCGTCC
>JBFYZE010000065.1:0-3152 GCA_041309665.1 Gemmatimonadales bacterium
CCCGATGTGCCCGCGGCTACGCGTATTCCGTGTAGTCGGGCGTGAACATGGCGGCCTCGACCGCCTTGCCTATGTCTTCGGGGCGCGGCGCCTTGGCCAGCCCCCTTTCCCACGCGACCAGTGCGACTGCGGCTGCGATCTGCCAGGAAGCGTCGCGGATCCGCGACAGAGCCGGGTAGATCCGGCCCTGCTTCAGGTCGTCCTCGGTCACCATGCCGGCGAGCACGCGGGCCGAGATGAAGAACATCTCGTCGGTGCACTCCGTCGCCTCGGCCACGATGAGCCCCAGCCCCACACCAGGGAACACGTACGCATTGTTCCCCTGGCCGGGCACGAAGCGCTGCCCCTTGTACTCCACCGGCGCGAACGGGCTTCCCGAAGCGAAGATCGCCCGCCCGTCGCTCCAGGTGTACGCCTGCTCGGCGGTGCACTCGGCCTTGGACGTCGGATTCGAAAGCGCGAAGACAATCGGCCGCTCGTTGATCCGGGCCATGGCCTCGATGATCGGCTGCGTGAACGTCTGGCCTTGCGCCGACACGCCGATGATGGCGATGGGCTTGAGCCGCTCCACCGCTTCGAGGAAGTCGTCCGTGGGCTTGGCCTCGTGGGCGTACGCGAGCTTGTGGGGAGCCAGGTCCTTGCGGCCCTTCACCACCAGCCCCTTCGAGTCCATGAACCAACAGAGCTTCCGGGCCTCGGCCTCGTCCATGCCCTCGAGCACCGCCGCGGAGACGATGAGATCGCCGATGCCGATGCCGGCCTCGCCCGCGCCCAGGAAGAGGAACGGCTGCTCGCCGAGCTTCTTTCCTGCCAAGCGGAGTGCCGAGAATACCCCGGCCAGCGCAACCCCCGCCGTGCCCTGGATGTCGTCGTCGAACGAGCAGTAGGTGTGCCGGTACTTGTCCAGGATGCGGAACGCGTTCTTCGTGGCGAAGTCCTCGAGCTGCACGACCGCGTTCGGGAAGACCTCCCCCGCGGCCTTGAAGAACTCGTCCACCAGGCTGTCGTACGCCTCGCCGGTGAGGCGGCGGCGCGGAATGCCCAGGTAGAGCGGGTCGGCGAGGAGTTGCGTGTTGTTGGTTCCCACGTCCAGCATCACGGGCAGCGTGTTCATGGGGTGGATCCCCGCGCACGAGCTGTACAGCGCCAGCTTGCCGATGGGGATCCCCATCCCGATGGCGCCGAGGTCGCCCAGCCCCAGGATGCGCTCGCCGTCGGTGACGACGATGATGCGCACGTCCTTGTGCGGCCAGTTCTTCAGGACGTCCTTGACGTGGCCGCGGTCGTAGGCCGAGATGTAGAGCCCCCGGGGCCTGCGGAAGATGTGCCCGAACTCCTGACACGCCTTGCCCACCGTCGGCGTGTAGATGATGGGCATGAGCTCTTCGATGTTGTCCATCACCACCCGGTAGTAGAGCATCTCGTTGCGGTCCTGGAGCGCGGTGAGCTCGATGTAGCGGTCCAGGTCCGTCGCCCTCGCCCGCAGGTTGGTGATGACCCGCTTGGCTTGGATCTCCTGCGTGAGCACCCTGGGCGGCAGGAGACCGCGCAAGCCGAGGATCTCGCGCTCGGCGTCGGTGAACGCGGTCCCCTTGTTGCGCTGGGGGTCGTGGAGGAGCTTGACGCCCCTCGGGAAATCGGGAGGAATAGGCGCCGTCATGGGGGCGTCCTCATGCTTCGGGGTCATGGGTCCTCGACACGAGTGGAATAGGCCGAGTGTCGGGGCGGCCACGGGCAGGCGGGTCACCCCCACCGCGAACGACGGGAGGATTGGAGCACATCAACGTTCACGCATTTCCCCACGCCGGGCAACGGGTGCAGCGCAGGGCTGCACGCGCCCGCTCAGCGCGGTCGCACGCACGCCGGGGAGCGCACCGGAAGATCGGGCTCGAAGAAAAAAAGGCCCGGCAAGGCTTGCGCCTCACCGGGCCAGGCAGGGGCGCCTGCGACCCTCCCGCCAACAGGACACCCCTCACCGCTCATCGGGCTCGCGGAAGGCGCGACATCCACCTTCCTCTTCCCATATTCGGTCGGACGGAGCGGGCATGCTGCTGGCGGGGTCCCGCTCGAGTTCCGACTTGCTCTGGGGCCTCGCGGCGTCCAGGTCTATGCTCAAGCCGGATCGAGCAACTGCTCCGTCCGATCTCTGCTTCGGGCCGCCGGGAAGCTCCTGCCCTAAGCTCCCGGCGGACCCAGGAACTCCGTCCCGACGGGGGCGGGTCGAGGTTGCTGGACCTCGTCCCATCGGACCGTAGCCCCTTCAATTCGTTGCAGGATGATACCGCTGCGCTCGGTGGGCAGGATGTCGGGGAAAGTCGGCTCGGGTTCGTAGGGGATACCCCTACACCCCCGCTGCCCCCTCTGGACTCGGGCGCTGTCCTCCGCCGTCACACCTTCTTGCGGTACACACCCATGCGCAGCGGGGGGGCAACGGTGTAGCGGAAGTGGAGCTTGTTCTCCCCGCCCTCGACCACGGTCCGGATCTCCTGGCGCGTCTTCGGATAGTCCGTGCCGTCGCCGTTCTCGAGCACCAGGACGTGCGCCCCCCCTAGCCCGCCCTCGAGCTCCAGGAGCCGGGCCTCCAGGCGATTCAGCAGGAGTTGCTCGGTGTGGTCCTGGACGTGGCCCTCGGCTTCCGCGGAAAGCTCGTGGCTGACGACGTGCTCGTATCCGGACTGGAACTCGGCGACCGGGATGGAGAGCTCCTGGTCACGCCGGAAGCCGACCTCGTTGAGGGCCTTCGAGTCGAAGTTGGGATCCACGCTCTGGTAGGAGGTTCCGTACCGCTTCAGGATCATCGTGTCCTCACGGTGATGGTCAACGATATGGTTGCGCCATGGTTGCGCCGGGGCCTCCGCTCCGGACCCCGGCGTCAGGAATGGCCGGGGTTCAGGAGCGCCGCCAACTCCTCCGGCGTGAGATCATCGGCGGTGCGGGTACCCATCCCCTTGGGGGACCGGGAGTGGCTCCCGCGCCGGGACGCGGCGCGTGACTCGGTCTGCGGCGTGCCCACGTAATCGAACTCGGGGAGATGGATGCGCTCCAACGGCCGGCCGAGGCGGTGCTCCAGCGTCTTGACCGCGCCCAGGTCGGTGGCGGTGACGAAGGTCACCGCCGTGCCGGTGGCTCCGGCCCGGCCGGTGCGGCCGATG
>JBFYZE010000066.1:0-4497 GCA_041309665.1 Gemmatimonadales bacterium
CTCCGCAAAGGCAAGGCGCCGGCACCCGGAGGGGCGCCGGCGCCTTAGGGACCACGCGGTCCGGCCGACCTTACTTCTTCTTGGCGGCCTTCTTCGCGGGCTTCTTCGCGACCTTCTTCGCCGCCTTCTTGGCCGGCTTCTTCGCCGTCTTCATGATCGGCGCGGGAGCGGCAGGAGCGGCGGGAGCGGCAGCGGCCTTCTTGGCCGGCTTCTTCTTCGCACCGGCGGACTTCTTGGCCGGCTTCTTCGCGACCTTCTTCTTCGCGATCTTCTTCGCCGGCTTCTTTGCGATCTTCTTCGCCGGCTTCTTCGCCGCCTTCTTCTTGGCGGGGGCCTTCTTCGCCGCCTTCTTCTTTGCTGCGGGCTTCTTGGTCGCCACGGGACGCCTCCGGAAGCAGGGTACGACCATTGAGTTCGCGAACGGTATCTATGTAGTGCAATTCGATACGGGAACGCAATAGGTTCGGCGCTTCATCACACAAGATGTCGTGGCTCGGTTTCGACGAGGCCCAACCCCTAGGGTGTCGTCCGCGGGTGTCGCAGGGCGCCCCGAAGAGCTCGCGAAGGGGGATGCGCGGAGACACGCGAGCCGTCATCATTGTCCCTCGCGACCGAGCGCGCGAAGCGTCCAGCCGATGAGGAGATCATGCGGGCCCGCTCCACCGAAGAGCTCCTTCGCGAGCTGCATCTGCGAGGGGCCAGACGCCTGAAAAGCGTGAATTTCCGCGCCAATCGGAGCATCATCTGGTCTCTCACGCAGGACGCGACGGTGCTCAACCTCCACGTGGCGTACCGCCGTGCGCCCGCATCCATCCTCGACGCGCTCGCCGTCATCGTACGTGGACGTGGGTGGCGAACGGCTGCCGTGCGCGAAGCCTCGGAGCAGGTGCGCACGTGGCCTGGACTCACACCGGTGCTCGAGGCGGTGCGGGCGTCGCATGCCCAGCGCCAGCGCCGGGCGGCGACGGGGTGCGCTGGCGACGCCGAGGTCACGCACTGCTGCGGAACGCCGGAGCAGCGGCGGTACCTGCGCGCCGTGTACCGGTACCTGAACAAAACGCGCTTTGACGGGTTGTTGCCTGACGACATTCCCATCCGCCTCAGCAATCGGATGAAGGTGGGACTCGGCCACATGCTTCCCGGACGCGATCCGAATGGCGGCCGCGTCGTCATCGAACTGGCCCTGAACGTGGACCTCATGCTCGAAGGAAACGGCTCGGAGCGCATGGACACACTCCTCCACGAGATGGCCCACGTGGCCGAATGGGTCCTGGAAGGCTCGTACGGACACGGCGCGACCTGGAAGAGATGGGCGCGCCACGCGGGGTGCCGAGCGGAGTCGTGCTACGACCGACCGGTGGTGCGCCGCCGCCGCCGCCAGGAGCGGGTGACGCGCGTGCCGCCGCTTCCCCCGGCGCTGCGCAGGAGGGTAGCCTGATGGGCGGCAAGGCACGCGGCCGCGGTGTGCTGGAGCAGGAGGGCACGCGGGACCGGGTGGCCCGGGAACTCCTGCTTCCGGTCCAGCACTTCATCCACACCGAGTGGGCGGCGTCGGCGGTGCTCCTGGCCGCGGCCATCGCGTCCCTGGTCATCGCAAACTCCCCCCTGGCCCACGCGTTCCATGCGTTCTGGGAGACGAAGGTCACCCTGGACCTGGCGGTGGTCTCCCTTTCCCTGAGCCTGCATCACTGGGTGAACGACGGGCTGATGGCCCTCTTCTTCTTCGTGGTGGGGATGGAGATCAAGCGTGAGATCCTGCACGGGCACTTGTCGTCTCCCAAGCGGGCGGCCCTTCCGGCCTTTGCCGCCTTGGGAGGGATGGCGGGGCCTGCGCTCATCTATCTAGCGTTCAACCTGGGGGGCGAAGGGGAGCGGGGATGGGGGATCCCCATGGCCACGGACATCGCCTTCGCACTGGGCGTGCTCGGGCTCCTGGGTCGGAGCATACCGACGCAGCTCCGGATCTTCCTGCTCGCGCTGGCCATCGTGGACGACCTGGGCGCCATCCTGGTCATCGCGTTCTTCTACACCGAGAAGCTGGCGCCCGGTGCGCTGGTGGTGGCCGCGGGGATCCTGGGGTTCATGCTCCTGCTCCGGCGCATAGGCGTCCGCAGCTCGTTCGCGTACGTGCTTCCCGGCTTCCTGTTCTGGATCGCGTTCCACGAATCGGGGATCCACGCCACCCTGGCCGGCGTGATCCTCGGGCTGTTCACACCGGCGAGCCACCTCTACGACGATCGGACGGTGCTGGCCCATGGGCGCGCGCTCCTGGACCGCATGGAGCGGTGCCTGGAGGCAGGCGACCACAACGAGATGGAGGCGACGTCGGGAAAGCTCGAGGAGCTCATGGTGAACACCGAGTCTCCCCTGGAGCGCCTCGAGCGCAAGTTCCATCCCTGGACGGCGTTCGTCGTGCTCCCGGTCTTCGCGCTGGCCAACGCCGGCGTCGAGATCAGCGCGGGGGGCGTCGCGGCCGCCGTGCGCAGCCCCATCGCCCTGGGAATCGCCGGAGGCCTGACCATCGGCAAGCTGGTGGGGATCGTGACGGCCTCTTGGCTGGCGGTGCGCATCGGCGCCGCCACGCTCCCGGATGCGGTCTGCTGGCGGCACATCGGGGGCGTGGCGCTCATCGCGGGCATCGGCTTCACCGTGTCCCTCTTCATCACCGAGCTGGCGTTCAGCGACCCGGCGATGGTGGCTACGGCGAAGCTCTCGGTCCTGGTGACGTCGGCGCTGGCCGGGGTGATCGGCTTCCTGGTGCTGAAGACGGTGGTGCGCCGGACCGGGTGAGTTTCGGGGGTGTCCGGGCCCGGGGCGCTCAGACCAACGCCCGGGCTGCCTCCACGACCGCGCCGGCGGTGATCCCGAAGCGCTCGTAGAGCGTCTCCGCGGGAGCGGACGCGCCGAAGCGGTCGAGGCCGACGGCGATGCCGTCGGTGCCCACCCAGCGCTCCCAACCGAAGGTGGTTCCCGCCTCCACCGAAACCCGTGCCGTGACCTGGGGAGGGAGCACCTGGTACCGATACGACTCGGCCTGGGCGGCGAAGAGCGCCCAGCTCGGCAGGCTCACCACCCGTGTGGGCGTCCCTTCGGCCTCCAGGGTCGCGCGGGCCTCCAGGGCGATGCCCAACTCGCTCCCGGATGCGAGCAGGATGACGGCGGCGCGTCCTCCGCCCGCCTCGGCGAGGACATAGCCGCCGCGGCGGACGCCCTCGGCCGACGCCAGGGAGGCACGGTCGAGCACGGGCACGTTCTGCCGCGAGAGCGCAAGGAACGTGGGGCCCCCGGTGCGCTCCACCGCGACGCGCCACGCCACCGCGGTCTCGGCGGCGTCGCCCGGGCGCAGGTCCACCAGCCCGGGGATGGCCCGGAGCGCCGCGAGGTGCTCCACGGGCTGATGGGTGGGGCCGTCCTCGCCCAGGCCGATGGAATCGTGGGTGAACACGTACACCGCCGGTTGTCCCATGAGTGCCGCCAGCCGGATGGCGGGGCGCATGTAGTCGGAGAACACCAGGAAGGTGCCGGCGAAGGGGCGTATGCCTCCGTGCAGGCTCATGCCGTTCATGACGGCGCCCATGGCGTGCTCGCGTATTCCGTAGTGCATCACCCTCCCACCCGGGTTCTGGGAGAGGATCGGATTGGTGCCTTTGATATCTGTCTTGTTCGACGGACCGAGGTCCGCGGACCCTCCGATGAGCTCGGGCATGCCCGCGGCCAGTCCCTGGATCACCTTCCCGGACCAGCCCCGCGTGGCGTCGGGCTTCGCCGGCGCCGCGAGGTCCGGCACGTGGGCGTCCCATCCCTCGTGGAGGCGGCCGGCCATCATGCGGTCGAACTCGTCCGCCATCTCCTCGTGCTCCGCCCGGTAGATGGCGTAGCGGGCCTGCCATGTCTCCTCCAGGCGTTCGCCCTTGCGGCGGCAGAGCGCCCAGTGCTCGCGGGCGCGCTCGTCCACGAAGAAGGGCTCGAGCGAGGGGTAGCCCAGGTTCCTCTTGGTGGCCTCGATCTCGGCTTCGCCGAGGGGCGCGCCGTGGGTGTCGGCGCTTCCCGCCTTGTTCGGGCTCCCCCACGCGATGGTGGTGCGCAGCACGACCAGGCTGGGACGGTTCGTCTCCCGCTTGGCCTCCTCGAGAGCCAGATCCATGGCCTGGAGGTCGTTGCCGTCGTGCACCCGGACCACGTGCCAGCCGTACGCCTCGAAGCGCTTCGCCTGGTCCGTGGACGACGCAAGCTCGGTGGAGCCTTCGATGGAGATGCGGTTGTCGTCCCAGATCCAGGTCAGCTTGCCCAGGCGCTGGTGTCCCGCCAGCTCGGCGGCTTCGTGGGAGATCCCCTCCATGAGGTCCCCGTCCGAGCAGAGCGCATATGTGAAGTGGCTGACCAGGTCGTGACCCGGGCGGTTGAATCGCGCCGCGAGCCAGCGCTCGGCCAGCGCCATCCCCACGGACATGGCCACGCCCTGACCCAGGGGCCCGGTGGTGCACTCGACGCCCGGGG
>JBFYZE010000067.1:0-5823 GCA_041309665.1 Gemmatimonadales bacterium
GCACTCGGGGTTCGCCGACACCCAGATGCGCTACCGCCAGCGGTACGCGGACCTGGCCGTCCACCCCGAGGTCCGCGAGGTCTTCCGCACGCGCGCCAGGATCATTACCGAGCTGCGCTCCTTCCTGGACGCCGAGGGCTTCCTGGAGGTGGAGACGCCCGCGCTCCAGCCCCTCTACGGCGGCGCCTCGGCGCGGCCCTTCGTCACCACCCACAACGCGCTGGAGCGCACGCTCTACCTGCGCATCGCCGACGAGCTCTACCTGAAGCGCCTCATCGTGGGCGGCCTCGACCGCGTCTACGAGATCAGCAAGGACTTCCGCAACGAGGGGATCGACCGCTTCCACAACCCCGAGTTCACCATGCTGGAGTGGTACCAGGCCTTCGCGGACTACGAGGATCAGATGGACCTGGTGGAGCGTATGGTGGTCCATGTGGCTGATAAGGTGCTCGGAAGCAGGGCCTTCACCTTCGGCGAGCACCGCATCAGCCTGGAGCCGCCCTTCCGCCGGGTCCGACTCGTGGACGCGCTCTCCGAGGCGCTGAAGGAAGACGTGCACGCCATGCCCGACGGGGAGCTGCGCCGCCGGGCCGAGAAGCTGGAGATCCCCGAGCTGGCGGGGGCGGGCCGGGGCAAGCTCATCGACAAGCTCTTCGGCGAGCTGGTGGAGCCGTCCCTGATCCAGCCCACCTTCGTGCTGGACCATCCCAAGGAATTGTCTCCGCTGGCCAAGCCCAAGCGGGGCGAGCCCCACCTCACCGAGCGCTTCGAGCTGTACATGGCGGGGATGGAGGTCTTCAACGCCTTCTCCGAGCTCAACGACCCCCTGGACCAGCGGGAGCGGTTCGAGGCCCAGGCCGCCCTGCGCGCCGAGGGGGACGACGAGGCCCAGCAGGTGGACGAAGACTACCTGCGCTCGCTCGAGTACGGCCTGCCGCCCACCGGCGGCGTGGGCATGGGCGTGGACCGTTTCGTCATGCTGCTCACGGACCAGGCCTCCATTCGCGACGTGATCCTCTTCCCCATCCTCCGGACCGACGAATGACGCCCCGGGACGCCGCCTGAGGACCCCGCCGGTGCGGAGCCTCCACTGGTTCATCGCGCGCCACTACCTGGGCGCCGGCAGGGAGCGGGGGCTGCTGTCCCTGATCACCTGGATCGCCCTGGGTGGGGTGACGGTGGGCGTCACCGCGCTCATCGTGGTCATCGCGGTCATGACCGGCATGCAGGAGGACCTCCAGGACAAGATCCTCGAGTCCACTCCCCACGTCCTGGTGCTGGAGCAGGGCTCCAGCCTGCGCATGAACGACTGGAGGGGGGTCGTGGACACCGCGCTTGCGGTGGACGGCGTGGTGGGGGCCGCACCCTTCGTCCTGACCACCGTGGCCGTGACCCGGGGCACCGGGAACTCCTCCTACACCCAGACCGCCACTCTCTACGGGGTGAGCGTGGACACGGCGGGCGCCACCGCCACCGACATGGAGCGGAACATCCTGCAGGGCGCGCTGGACCTGGAGCCCCCGGCCTCGGGCCTGAGCCCCATCCTGCTGGGGATCGGGCTGGCGGACCGCATGCAGATCTTTCCCGGCGACACCCTGGTCGTCATCTCCTTCGAGAACCTGCGCCAGGGACTCATGGGGCTCTCCCCGACCATGCGCAACTTCGAGGTCACGGGGACGTTCGCCACCGGGATGTACGACTACGACACCCAGAACGTGTACACGACGCTCCCGGCGGCCCAGGACCTGCTGGGCCTCGCCGGCGACGATCTGGTCTCGGGCGTCGGCGTGCGCACCACCGACGCCGAGTTGGCCACGCGGGTGGGGGACGAGATCCAGGCCCGCCTCGGCTTCCCCTACTACGTGGAGAGCTGGAAGACTAGGAACAGCGCCCTCTTCAGCGCCCTGAAGCTGGAGAAGCTGGCGATGGGGCTCATCCTCTTCCTCATCGTGCTCGTGGCGGCGTTCAACATCGTGAGCACGCTGGTGATGGTGGTGGCCGACCGGACGCGGGAGATCGGGATCCTCAAGGCCATGGGCATGACGCGGCGGGGGATCCTGCGCGTGTTCGTGCTCCAGGGCTTCTGGATCGGCGTGATGGGGACGGTGGCGGGGACCGGCCTCGGCCTCTTCCTGTGCTGGGCCCTGGACCGGTACGAGATCATCAAGATCCCGCCGGACGTCTACTTCATCGACCACCTCCCGGTGAGCCTCCAGGCCATGGACGTGGTGACCATCGTCGTGGTCAGCATCGTCGTCGCCTTCGCCGCCACCCTCTACCCGGCCCTGCAGGCGTCCCGCCTCGAGCCCGTGGACGCCATCCGCCATGAATGAAGCCACCTCCCCCGTCCCGGGCCCGCCCCTGGAGGCCAGGGCGCTGGAGAAGCGCTTCCGCGGCGGCGACGGGAGCGAACTCCACATCCTGAGGGGGGTAAGCCTGCGCCTGGAGTCGGGGGAGGCGGTGGCCGTGGTGGGGGCCAGCGGGGCGGGGAAGTCCACGCTCCTCCACCTCCTGGGCGCACTCGACCGGCCCTCGGCGGGGGAAGTCCTCCTGGGAGGCCGGCCGGTGGCCGGGCTGGACGACGAGTCGGTGGCCGCCGTCCGGAACCGACACGTGGGGTTCGTGTTCCAGTTCCACCATCTGCTCCGCGAGTTCACCGCGCTTGAGAACGTCATGATGCCGGCCCTGCTCGCGGGCGCCGACTTCCCGGAGGCCCGGGAACGGGCCCATGAGCTGCTCCTTTCGGTAGGGGTGGAGGGGCGGGAGGGGCACAAGCCCCGGCAGCTGTCGGGAGGAGAGCAGCAGCGGGTCGCGGTGGCCCGGGCGCTGGTCAACGAGCCCTTGGTGCTCCTGGCCGACGAGCCGTCGGGGAACCTGGACGGCGCCACCAGCGGGCGCCTGCACGAGCTCCTCTTCCGGCTGCGCGAGGAGCGCGCCCTGTCCATGGTGATCGTGACCCACAATCCGGACCTGGCCCGGCGGGCGGACCGCCGCCTGCTCATGGCCGACGGGCGGCTCCATGAGCAGGCTCAGGGGTAGGCAGGGAATGTCCATGGGCAGCGCGGGAGGCGATCCATGACGTGTGACCAGTGCGGCTCCGACGACGCCGTCGTGCACCTCACGCAGATCGTGAACAACCAGATGTCCACGTTCCACCTGTGCGAGAAGTGCGCCGCCGCGAAGGGGCTGGACACCGCCCCGGAGGCGGTGAACTTCCCCCTGTCCGACTTCCTGGCGCAGATGGGCGAGGGGGACGCAGCCTCCGCCGAGCCGGCAACAGACCTGCGCTGCTCCTTCTGCGGCCTCACCTTCCAGGACTTCCGTGACACGGGACGACTGGGGTGCCCGCACTGCTACGCCAGCTTCGAGGGGCAGCTCCGGGGCCTCCTGCGCCGCATCCACGGCGGGACGCAGCACGTGGGGAAGGTCTACCTGCCCCCCGACCCGTCTGCCTCCGACGTCCACAAGCGCCTGGAGACGTTGCGCCGCAAGCTGCAGCGGGCGGTGGACACCGAGGACTTCGAGCGTGCTGCCCGCCTCCGCGACGAGATCCGCACGATGGAGCCCGCCCGATGACCTCCCCGGACGAGCTCTCGCCGGTCCCGGACCACGGCCTCTCCTGGCTGGAAGCCAGCGGGGCGCACGCCGACATCGTCCTGTCCACGCGCGTGAGGCTGGCGCGCAACCTCCAGGGCCACGCCTTCGGGTCCCGCGCCCGGGCGAACGACAGGGATGCGGTCCTCCAGCGCTTCCAGGGGTGCATGGGGAGCTCGCGCAGGCTGTGCAGCGGTACCCTCCTCCCCATGTCGGAGCTCACCAGCCGCTCCCGCCGCATCCTCCTGGAGCGGCGCCTGATCTCCCGGGAGCTTCTCGGAGACCCGGACGGCACCCCCTC
This sequence comes from Gemmatimonadales bacterium, assembly GCA_041309665.1. Taxonomy (GTDB): domain Bacteria; phylum Gemmatimonadota; class Gemmatimonadetes; order Longimicrobiales; family Gaopeijiaceae; genus SZUA-318. Next base: position 3,896 of record JBFYZE010000067.1, read on the forward strand.
CAGGGGCGGCGCGGTGCTGCTCTCGGACCACGACCCGCTCTCGATCATGGTGAACGAGGAGGACCACCTCCGCATCCAGGGCCTCCTCTCCGGGCTGCGCCTCCAGGACGCATGGAACGTCGTGGACCGCATGGACGAAGAGCTGGGGCAGGAGCTCCCCTACGCGTACCACCACGAGTTCGGGTTCCTGACCAGCTGCCCCACCAACGTGGGCACCGGGTTGCGCGCCTCCGTCCTCGTGCACCTCCCGGGGCTGGTGCTGACCAAGGAGATCGGCCGGGTGCTCCAGGGTCTGGGGCAGGTGGGTCTGACCTTCCGGGGGCTCTACGGCGAGGGCTCGGAGGTGGTGGGGAACTTCTTCCAGATCTCCAACCAGACCACGCTGGGGAAGTCGGAGGAGGACCTGGTGGATCACCTGGACAAAATGGTCCGCCAGGTCATCCAGTACGAGAACCAGGCGCGCCAGGTGCTCCTGCGCGACGCCCGGGCTGTGACCGAGGACAAGATCTGGCGGGCCTACGGCCTCCTCCGGTACGCCCGGTCCCTTTCCTTCGAGGAGCTGATGAACCTACTGTCCGGGGTCCGGCTGGGCACCAGCCTGAAACTACTCCCTGGACTCCGGGTATACACGCTGAACAAGATCATGATCTTCACGCAGCCGGCGCACCTCGAGCAGGCCGCCGGCCGTGACCTCCCTCCAGCAGAGAGCGATGTCCACCGCGCCGCGTACGTGCGGCGGGTCCTCGCGCGCGAAGGGGACGCCCCCTCCGGCACGGCCGGGGAGGGCGGGGACACGTCCAGAAGCTGAGAAGGGGCGGCACCGCCACGAGGGGAGATGAACTACAACTTCACCGACCGGGTTCGGAAGGTCCTGGCCATGGCCCGGGAAGAGGCCATCCGCCTCCAGCACGACTACGTGGGGACGGAGCATATCCTCCTCGGCCTCATCCGTGAGGGCGAGGGGGTGGCCGCTGCCGTGCTCACCAACCTGAACGTGGACCTGGACCAGATCCACGAGCGGGTGGAGGAGTCGGTGCGCAAGGGGAAGGCGACCATCGCCCTGGGCGAGCTCCCCTACACGTCCCGCGCGAAGAAGGTGCTGGAGTTCGCCATGGCCGAGGCCCGCGACTTCAACCACTCGTACGTGGGGACCGAGCACCTGCTCCTCGGTCTCCTACGGGAGGAGAAGGGGATCGCCGCGCAGGTCCTCAACTCCCTCGGCGTCACCCTCGAAGAGGCTCGCGCCGAGACGCTGAAGGTGCTGGGCTCGGACGTCACCCCCCCGGAGCCCGCCGGCCTGGTTGGAGCGGCCCCCCAGGGGGCTCCGGCCGCGAAGCCGGGCGAGAAGAAGACCAAGACCCCGGCGTTGGACCACTTCTGCCGCGACCTCACCGAGCTGGCGAGGCAGGGCAAGCTGGATCCCACCATCGGGCGCAGCGGTGAGATCGAGCGCGTCATCGAGATCCTCTGCCGCCGCAAGAAGAACAACCCCGTGCTCATCGGAGAGCCGGGCGTCGGCAAGACGGCCATCGTGGAAGGGCTGGCCCAACTCATCGCCCGGAACGACGTCACCGAGGCGCTCCGGGACCACCGCGTCCTGGCGCTGGACATGGCTGCGGTCATCGCCGGCACGAAGTACCGGGGGCAGTTCGAGGAGCGGCTGAAGGCCGTGATGAGCGAGATCCAGCAGACCAACACGGTCATCCTCTTCATCGACGAGCTGCACACGCTGGTGGGCGCGGGCGCCGCCGAGGGTGCCATCGACGCCTCCAACATGCTCAAGCCGGCGCTGGCCAGGGGTGAGCTCCAGTGCATCGGCGCGTCCACCCTGAACGAGTACCGGAAGTACATCGAGAAGGACGGCGCCCTCGAGCGCCGCTTCCAGCCCATCATGGTCGATCCGCCCACGGTGGAGGAGACAGATCGGA
>JBFYZE010000068.1:0-2911 GCA_041309665.1 Gemmatimonadales bacterium
GGCCAGCGCGTGCTCCAGCCGGTACGCCCAGAGGCTGGCCGGGTGGGTGCGGGGCTCGGGCTCCTTGTTCCCCAGGTCGGCCCCGCGGCGGTACATCCGCTCCGCCTCGTCCAGGGCGTCGGCGTCGATGCAGATCCGGGCGGCCTCGTTGGCCATCTCCCCTTGCTGGTAGAACGCGTTCTGGGGCTCCTCGGCCTCGCGGGTCTTCCAGTAGGCGATGACCATCTCCTCGTACTCGATGGTCTTGGCGCAGCTGCCCTCGAACCCGTACGACATGGCCAGACGCCGGTGCACGTTGGCGCGGGCGCGGGCGTCGGTGACGGTGTCGAGGATGGCCTGGTAGAGGGCCCGGGAGCGGGTGAAGTCGGCCTCCCGGTCGAGGGCCTGGGCCTGCTGGAGCGGGCCGGCGGGGGCCTGCTGCTGGGCGGAGGCGCTGGAGGGGAGAACGGCGGTCGCCCCGGCCAGGGCCAGGACGGCGAATGCGCCTGCGGCGATGCGGTGCGGTGAGGTCATGGGAGGGTCCTCATCGGGACTTGGCGAGGGAATTCGGCGACGGCAGAGCATAAGATCCTTGCCGGGAGTCTGACAACCCTCATGCCTCGCCTCGCGTGGTCAGAGACGCCGGGCTCCTGCGAGGAACCGGGAGACGTTGGCGACCTCCGCGAGGCGGGCTCCCGGAGTCAGGGCGAGGATGCGGTCCACGTCGTCCAGCATGTGGGTGTCCAGGATGGCCGCCGGATCGAGGCGGCACATCACTTCCACGCCGGCGGCGGCGAGGAGGCGCCGCGCGGTCTCGGACGTCGGGTCGGTGACGCCGGTCTCGATCCGGGCCACCACAGACTGGGACGTGCCCGCGCGCGCGGCCATGGCGAAAGTCAGCCCCCGAGCAAGTAGGGAATCTGCTTGGCCGCCTCGGGCCGCATCTGCAGGAGCACTCGAAGCGCCGCGCGGTGCGCGCCCTCATCCGACGCCTCGGCCAGGTACATGGCAGCCACCAGGTCCCGCCAGCGCAGCAACTCCGTCCGGAGGCCGAGCCCCGAGGCCACCTGGGCCGTGAGGTCCACGAGCCTGAGGACTCGTTCGTATCCCAGGCGCAGCGATGCGTGATCCGCAGGGGCCATGAACCGGCTCGCGCGGTGCATCTCGGCCCCGATCTGGAGGATCTGCTGGTCCACCGTGAAGCGGGCCCAGCGCTCGGGGGTGAGTTCAGCGTGTTGGGGCATCCTCAGGCCTTCCCTCCCCCGTACCTCTTCCTCACGTAGTCCACCAGGATCCCCTTGAACTCCTCCACGAGCCCCTCGCCCTTGAGGGTGAGGACGTGCGCGCCGTCGATGTAGACCGGCGCCTTGGGCTCCTCGAAGGTCCCGGGGAGGCTGATGCCGATGTTGGCGTACTTGGACTCGCCGGGGCCGTTGACCACGCACCCCATCACCGCCACCTCCATCCCCTCCACGCCGGGGTACTCGCGGCGCCACCCGGGCATGCTCTCCCGGATGAACGACGTGATGTCCTGGGCCATCTCCTGGAAGTACGTGCTTGTGGTGCGCCCGCACCCTGGGCACGACGTCACCTGCGGCTCGAAGTGGCGGATCCCCAGGGACTGGAGCACCTGCTGTGCGACGCGCACCTCCTCGGCCCGGTCCCCGCCGGGCTTGGGCGTGAGCGATACGCGGATGGTGTCGCCGATCCCCTCCAGGAGGAGGGGGGCGAGCCCGCAGGTGGTGGCCACGATCCCCTTCGTCCCCAGCCCCGCCTCGGTGAGCCCGAGGTGGAGCGGGTAGTCACAGCGCATCGCCAGCATCCTGTACACGTGGATGAGGTTCCGGACGCCGGAGACCTTGGTGGAGATGACGATGTGGTCGTGGGCGAGCCCCGTCTCCTCGGCCAGCGCGGCGGAGCGCACGGCGCTCTCCACCATGGCGTCCATGAGGACCTCCTCCGCCGTCCTGGGCACGGCCGCCTTCGAGTTGGCGTCCATCATCTCGGTGAGGAGGCGCTGGTCCAGCGATCCCCAGTTCACGCCGATGCGCACGGGCTTGCCGTGCTCGATGGCCACCTGGACGATCTGCTGGAAGTTGGCGTCCCGGTGCTTGGTGCCCACGTTCCCCGGATTGATGCGGAGCTTAGCGAGCGCGCGGGCGCAGTCGGGGTGCTGGGTGAGGAGGAGGTGCCCGTTGTAGTGGAAGTCGCCGACGACGGGGACGGTGCATCCCTGGTCGCGGAGGCGCGCCACGATCTCGGGGACCGAGCGCGCCGCCCCCTCGTTGTTCACCGTGACCCGCACCAGCTCGCTCCCGGCGTCGGAGAGGAGCTTCACCTGCTCGACGGTGGAGGCGACGTCGGCGGTGTCGGTGTTGGTCATGGACTGGACGACCACCGGGGCGCTGCCGCCCACGATGACGCCGCCCACGTCCACGGGGATGGTCTTCCTGCGCTCGACTCGGATCACGAAGCCGCCTGGTTGGAGCCTTTCTCGGGACGGGAGGAATCTACTGCGTCCGGGGGAAGCCGCTGAAGCCGGCACGACCCACCGGCGCTGGGCCGCCCTCCCGGGCACCCGCCGGGAACCGCCCCCGAGTACCGGGGTTGAGAGCCACGGTTCCCATTCCCAGCGATGTCCGGGAGGACCCCGTGTCCGAGATCAAGATCACCGTCCGCTCCCACGGCTCGTACAAGGTCGAGGGGGACGTTCCCCTCTTCGACGAAGCCGGCAACCAGATCCCCACCCCCGAGGGGCGCCCCTACTCCCTGTGCCGGTGCGGGCTCTCGAAGACCAAGCCGTTCTGCGACGGCGCCCACCGCGAGGGTGCCTGGGACCCGACGCTGGCCAAGCAAGGCTGATGAGCCGGGCGGCGGGGCGGTGATGCTGCGAGCCGGCGCCGCGTGAGCCCCCGGCCCCTCCAGATCGGAA
>JBFYZE010000069.1:0-2564 GCA_041309665.1 Gemmatimonadales bacterium
GGCCTTCCACGGGCAGCAGGACGTCTGGGCGCACCCCAACGAGCTGGCGGAAGGGGCTGCTCCGGTCCCGTACCGGCCCGAGTACGGGGTGCGGAAGCTCCCGGGGGAGGAGCGCCCCCGGTTCAGCCTGACCACGACCTTCGTGCCGGCGGGGCGCCAGAACCTCACCGGCCTCCTGGTGGGGCGTACCGGGGAGTCCGGCGAGCCGGAGCTCGTCCTCCTCCACGTTCCGGTGGAGGACCAGGCTCCGGGACCCCGGCAGGTGGAGGCCCTGGTGGAGCAGGACCCCCAGATCTCCCAGCAGTTCTCCCTGTGGAGGACCGGGGGCAGCGAGGTCTGGACGGGCCACCTCCACGTCGTGCCCGTGGGGCGGCGGCTCCTGTACATGGAGCCGGTCTTCCTGGCCGCGGCGTCGGACGCCATCCCCGAGCTCCGGCGCTTCGTGGTCAGCGACGGCACGAAGGTCGCCATGGCCGAGGACCTTCCCGGGGCCATTGCCGCGCTCGCGGGGTGGGACGCCGCACAGGCGAGCGCCGCCTCCGGGGGCGTGGGCGCGGGTGGGGAGCCGGGGTGGTCCAGGGCGGCGCTGGATCTGCTGGATCGAGCCGAAGAGCGGCTCCGCGGAGGGGATTGGGGGGGATTCGGCGAGGCCCTGCGGGAGCTCCGCGCCCTCCTCGAGGGGAGCGGTCCCGGCGTCGCGCCGCCCGGACGTTGATCCCCCTCCGCGGCGTGGGTAGCTTCACACGTCTCACCCTCAGACGGGACCCGAAGAAGGCATGAACATCCACGAATACCAGGCCAAGGAGCGCTTCCGCGCGGCGGGGATCCCCGTCCCGCCGGGAGAAGTGGCGACCACGCCGGACGAGGCGGAAGGCATCGCCCGCAAGCTCGGCGGCATGACCGTCGTGAAGGCGCAGGTCCACTCCGGAGGGCGCGGGAAGGCCGGAGGGGTGAAGCTGGCCAAGACGCCCGCGGAGGCGCGGGAGCACGCCTCGCGGATCCTGGGGATGGACATCAAGGGCCTGAAGGTCGGGAAGGTCCTCGTCACCACCGCCGAGGACATCGCTTCCGAGGCCTACGTGGGGATCCTGGTGGACCGCAGGAGCCAGGCGCCCACGTTCATGGTCTCCTCGCAGGGCGGCGTGGACATCGAGGAGGTGGCGGCGAAGACGCCCGAGGCCATCCGCAAGCTCACGGTTGACCCCCGCTACGGCCTGCTCCCGCACCAGGCGCTCTGGCTCGCCAACGCCCTGTACGCCGATCCGGCCGTCATCAAACAGGCGGCCAGGATCATCCAGCAGCTGTACCGGGCGTTCGTGGATGCAGGCGCGTCCATGGCCGAGATCAACCCGCTCATCACGACCACGTCGGGTGAGGTGAAGGCCATCGACGCCAAGATGAGCATCGACGACAACGAGCTCGACCGGCGCAAGGACGTGGCCGCCCTGCGGGACTCGTCCGCCGAGCCGTGGGCGGAGACCCGCGCCCGCGAGGCCGGGCTCTCCTTCGTGAAGCTCGACGGGAACGTGGGGTGCTGCGTCAACGGTGCCGGGCTGGCCATGGCCACCATGGACCTGGTGAAGTACTACGGCGGCGAGCCGGCCAACTTCCTGGACATCGGGGGATCCTCCAATCCCGACAAGGTCGTCGCGGCCCTGGAGATCATCACGTCCGACCCCAGCGTGAAGGCGATCCTCTTCAACATCTTCGGGGGGATCACCCGCTGCGACGACGTGGCGAACGGGATCGTCACCGCCACGCAGCGCATCGACATCAAGCTCCCCATCGTCATCCGGCTGACCGGCACCAACGAGGCGCTGGGCGTCGAGATCCTGAAGAAGGCCGGCTTGTCCGCCTGCACGTCCATGGACGAGGTGGTGGAGAAGGCCGTTCAACTGGCAAAGGCGTAGGCGACCATGGCGATCTTCATCGACAAGGACACGCGGCTGGTCGTCCAGGGGATCACGGGCCGGGACGGCTCGTTCCACACCGGCCAGATGATGGAATACGGCACCCAGGTGGTGGCCGGCGTGACCCCGGGGAAGGGGGGGCAGACCTTCCAGGGGCCCAACGGCAAGACCGTGCCGATTTTCAATACGATGGATCAGGCCGTGGCCGGGACCGGCGCCAACACGTCGGTGGTCTACGTCCCGCCGGCCTTCGCGGCCGACGCCGTGCTGGAGGCGGCGGACTCGGGCGTGAAGCTGGTGGTGGCGATCACCGAGGGGGTTCCCGTGCTGGACATGGCCCGGGCGCACGCGTTCGCCCGCGACCACGGCGTGAGGGTCATCGGCCCGAACTGCCCCGGCCTCATCTCCCCTGGGAAGTCGAAGGTCGGGATCCTGCCGGCGCAGATCGTGGCAGAGGGGCCCATCGGGCTGGTCTCCCGGTCCGGGACGCTGACGTACGAGGCGGTCTACCAGCTCACCAACGTGGGCCTGGGCCAGACCACCTGCGTGGGGATCGGCGGCGACCCCCTGATCGGGACGAATTTCATCGACTGCCTGAGGGCGTTCGAGGCCGACCCCGACACCACGGCGGTGGTCATGATCGGCGAGATCGGC
>JBFYZE010000070.1:0-6357 GCA_041309665.1 Gemmatimonadales bacterium
CACGACCCGGTGGGAATAGAGCGTCACCACCGTGAAGGCGCCGAGGCAGCCGGGGCTCGCCCCCAGCAGAGCCGCCGCCAGGTACTGGAGCCACGGAGAACCCCTCAGTGCGGTCTCGAACGTCCCCCTCGACAGGACGTTCAGGTACTCGACCGCCATCATCATCACGGCCACGAAGACCGTGATCATGAGCGCGTGGCCGAGGGCGCCGTAGAGCTCCATCAACATGGGTGGTCCGCTGGTTCGTGGATTCGGGGATACTCGAAAGTATCCTACGTCAGAATTCTAGCAATCCCGTCAACTGCCTTGAAGAGGAATGCTTCCATTGACAGCGGCTCGACCCGAGTACCATGTTTGAATTTGGACTTCTGGGACAGAAGATACCTATCAGTATGTCTTTCTGGACACGTCGCGGGAGGTGTCGGAGTAGAGGGCAACCATGCGCGTGAGCTTCGGCGGAGCCCACCGGGCACAGAGGCCAGACGCTCGCACCCTCGCCGTCGTCTGCCTGGGAGCGCCGGTCCTGCGTCAGCGCGCCAAGGAGGTCGAAGAGGTCGACGACGACGTGCGCGAGCTCGTCGATCGCATGTTCGCGACCATGTACGCGGGCGAAGGTCAGGGGCTCGCCGCGCCCCAGGTCAACGTCTCGCGACGCATCGCCGTCGTCCACGTTCCTCCGCAGCGGAAAGGAACGGCCCTCGCGATGATCAACCCGCGTGTGGTCACGGCGAGCGACGAGGTCGCCCGGGGTGTCGAGGGCTGCCTCAGCATCCCTGGTGTCTGGGAGACCGTGGAGCGACCGGCGGAGGTGGTGGTGGAAGCGCTGGACGCACGAGGCGAGCCGCTCCGCCTGGCGGCGGATGGCGAGCTATCGCGATGCGTCCAGCACGAGATCGACCACCTGGACGGCATCCTCTACATCGACCACCTCTCACCGCTCGCCCGGCGGATGCTCCTGGACCGGTACCGCAAGCACCGGGGGGCCGGGTAGGCCAGCTCGGCCCCTAACGGAATCTCCCGAATCCCCACCCGGCTCCACGGCCGACTCCGCGCCCGACGCCACGCCCGGCTCCGCGGCCTCCCCACGCCGCGCCCCGGGCGAGCCTGCCATAGCCGACCCCGGCCCTGCCGAAGCCGGCCCCGGCCCATCCGTAGCCCATCTGCGGATAAGGCCTCGAGTCGTACATCATCCGCTGGAGGGCGTCGTGCTGGCTCGGGTCAAGGACCTCGTTCATCCCCGTCCTGTAGGGCTCCGCCGCCGTCTCGAATCTGGCGAGCAGGTCCTGGAGCCGGGCCTGGCCTTCGACATAGGCCACGCCGCCGGTGCGAAGGCTCGCGCGGAGCGCGTCGATCTCCTCCTGCAGAGGCGTCACGTCTCGCTCGACGCCGGACTGGAGGTCCTGCAGCCGGGCGACCTGCTCGCTCGACAGGCCCAGTCGGTCCTGATGCTGGAGAGCCAACTGGATGTTCTCACCCAGCCGTGGGCCCACGCCGAACACCCGCCGCCCCACGCCAGCCGGCCCCGGTTGGGCCGACGCCGGGCTCGCCGCCCAGGCCATGGCGAGGAGGATGAAGCCCGTCGCGACCCGTTTCGTGAAGGACATGACCACCGCCTTTGGGCACCCACCCGGTTTCGCCAGGTCACATACTCATCGGTAGGTCACCCTGCGCAATACTACGGAAGTCCGGATTTCACGGCAAGAGAGGTTGTTCTCCTCTGCTCGTAGGGCAGACCCACGGGGATGTCGGCTCAGCCATTCCCAGAGATCATACGGTAGAGTATGTGGGTCCGCCGCCCCCGATCACCGGTCCATGGCAGCGAAGAGGTAGCCTTCGATGAGGTCGTTGATGCTGAGCCCCAGGTCGTCGTAGTACGCGCCCGCCGTGAACACGAGGACCAGGTTCAGCGCGGGATACACGTAGATGTCCTGCCCACCCCACCCCGAGGCCCGGAAGTACTCCGCGCGACCCCCCCGGAAGGGGGAGCGGCCGAGCCACCAGTTGTAGCCGTATCCGTAGAGCGTCCGGTAGTCGCCGACGAGGGGGACGGTCATCCGGGTGGAGGCGTCCACCCACGCCCGCGAGACGATCTGCCGGCCCTCCCACGTCCCGCCGCGGAGGTACAGGAGGCCGAGCTTCGCCATGTCGCGCGGCCGGAGCGACGCGCCGCCCGACGCGAACGTGAGCGTGTCGCCAGGGCCGAAGCGGACCCACCCGTACCGCTCGATGCCCAGAGGCCCGAAGAGGTTGTCCTCGGCGAAGCGGACGAGGGTCCCGGACGAGGAGGCACGGCGGACCAGTTCGCCAAGGAGGTTGGTGTCACCGCTGTTGTAGAGGAACGCGGCCCCCGGCTCGCCGACGAGCGCGCGACCCAGCAGCTGCCGGATCGGGTCCGCGGCGTGGAACATCTGATGGTGGGGGTCGCGGGGATCGTCGAACCCGTAGACGTGCTCGTTCCAATCGTATCCCGAGCTGAACGAGAGCAGGTGCTCCACCGAGATGCGCGCCCGGCCGCCGGTGCGCAGATCCGCGTGCTCCGGGAAGTGGGCGAACAGCGAGTCTTGCACGCTCCGGATGAAGCCACGGTCCACGGCGATCCCAGCCAGGGCCGAGGTCAGGCTCTTCGACACCGAGGCCACGTAGTGCAGTGTCTCCCGGTCGAAGTCCCTCTCCACCTGCTCCAGCGACTCCGGAGTCAGATCGACTCCCGGCCAGTACTCCTCGAACACCAGCTTCCCGTCCTTCACGATCAGCAGGGCGTGGAGCAGGTGCCCCGGCGTTCCGTCGACGAGAGCCAGGAGCTCCTCCAGCGGGCGCGGGTCCATCCCCACGCTCTCGACCGAGGCGGTCTGCCATCCGTCCGACGTCTCCTCCGGCACGCGGTACCGGAGGTCCGGATCGGTGGGGGAGCCGCAGGCGGAGGAAACGCACGCGATGACGACGGCGGCGGATGCGCTGGCCAGCGTGCCTTGTCTCATGCTCCCTCCCCATCCCCCGGGGCTGATCCTCGGCGGTCTCCACGCGCATATACGCAGCACGGGAGCGCTCCATACACGGCACTCCCGTTGCAGGGATCTTGGACCGCTCGGCCCCCGGACGCACGTCGGGGTGGCGCCCGACCCTGCGGACGCCACCCCGATTCCGTTCTCGCGCCGCGGCGCTGCGCCGCGCTATCGGTAGATCAGGTACTTCTCGACGCTGGCGCGCCACGCGTCCACGGACGCCTTCTCCCCCGCCAGCACCGAGTCGGGATCGGCCCCGGCCACGAGCGCCTCACGGAGCCGGGCCGCCCCGAAGTGCTCGTCGAAGCGCGGAAGCCGGAACACCAGCGAGTCGGGGGTCGTCTTCACCAGCGCCCACAAGAGCGCTGCCGCCACGCGGCTCGGCTCCGCCGCGCCGCGGTCCGTGACCACGATCTTCACCCCGGGCAGATCCACGCCCGGGAACTTCTCGTCGGTGGGCTCCACCGGCGTGAAGCGCTCCGCCTCGAATCGGACTCCAGGCAGGCCGCGGCCGTTCAGGAGCTCGGCAACCTTCACGTTGTCCATCCAGGGCGCGCCGATGCGCTGGAACGCCGCGTCCGTCCCCCGCCCCACCGAGGTATTGAGCGCCTCGTAGTGCACGGTGGCCGGGAAAAGGAGAATGCTGGTCAGCGAGGGCAGGTTGGGCGACGGCTTCACCCAGGGAAGCCCGGTTTCCGCCCACCACATGTCACGAGTCCACCCCGACATGGGGATCACCCTCAGGTCGGCGCCCAGGGCCAGGCGGTCGTTGTAGAGCCGTGCCAGCTCGCCCATGGTCAGGCCGAATCGGAGCGGGACCGGGAAGTGCGCGTGTGCCTTCCCCCGCCCGCCCTCCGGCGGATCGTTCACGTCGGCCAGGACGGAGTCGAGGATGGGACCCTCGACGCTCAGCCCGTTGATGGGGTTGGGCCGGTCCAGCACCAGCACGGGGATCCCGTTGCGGGCTCCCGCCCGCAGGGAATAGAGCATGAGCCCGGTGTAGGTCCACACCCGCGTCCCGATGTCCTGAAGGTCCACCACCAGCGCGTCCACGCCCTCCAGGAGCGAGTCGGGCGGCGCCCGGGTCCCGTCCCCGTAGAGCGAGTGGATGGTCAGACCCGTGGTGGCGTCCACCTCGTCGGGGAGGTCGTCCCGGTCCTCCGTCCCGCGGATCCCGTGCTCGGGGGCGAAGAGCGCGGCGAGCTGCACGCCCGCCGCTCTGGCCTGCTCGCCCGACGCCAGCAGGTCCAGGGTGAGGACGCTGTCCTCGTCCAGCCCGGCCTGGTTGGTGATCAGGCCGATCCTCTTCCCCTGGATGAGGTGGATGCTGTCGTCCAGGAGCACGCTGATCCCCGGGCGCACCACCGCCGCCGCCTCGGCGGCCGGCTCCGGGGCGGGCTCCGCGCACGAAGAGCCCAGGGCGGCGGCGAGAAGCGCGACGGCGGCGGCGTAGTCGAGTCTCATGGCCTGCCTCACTTGTAGATGAGGTAGGGAGCGCTTTTCTGCCTGAACGCGGCCACCGCCTCGTCCCAACCTGCGGTGATCTCCTGCATGGACTTCCCGGCCTCGACGGCGAGGCGGATCTGGTCCGTCCCCGAGAGACGGTCGAACTGCCCCTCGCTCCACTTCCAGTGGCCCTCGGAGCGCTTGTAGATCTCCACCAGGGCGGCGATCCCCGCTCTCGGGGCGTCGTAGTCGCTGCTGACGGGGACGAACCGCACGCCGTACACCTCCACCCCTTCGAACTTCTTGTCGGCGGCGGTGCCGGGCGTGAACGTGGCCGGCTCGAACGTCACGCCGGGGATCGCGTAGGCGTTGAGCGCCGCAGCCAGCTCGACCCCGTCCAGCCAAGGCGCCCCGATCCACTCATAGGCGAAATCGGTGCCGCGCCCAACCGAGAGGGGCGTCCCCTCGAAGAGGCAGGTGCCGGCGTAGGCCAGCGCCGCCTCCAGCGTGGGCAGGTTGGGCGACGGTTTTACCCAGGGGAGCCCGGTCCGGTCGAAGGTCATGTCGCGGCGCCATCCCTCGGCGGGGACCACGCGCACGTCGCCCGTCACGCCGAACTCACCGGCGAGGAGCCTCGCCAGCTCGCCCATGGTCAGGCCGTGGCGCATGGGCACCGGGTAGAGCCCGACGAACGAGGAGAACGCCGGATCCAGGACGTTGCCCTGCACCACGTCGCCGCGGATGGGGTTGGGGCGGTCGAGGACGATGAAGGGGATCCCCTTCTCGCCCGCGGCCTCGATCCCGTAGGCCATGGTGGAGGGGTAGGTGTAGTAGCGGACGTTCACGTCCATGATGTCGTAGACGAGCGCGTCCACGCCCTCGAGCATCTCGGGCGTGAACTCGAAGGTGGAGCCGTAGAGCGAGTAGACCGGCACCCCGGTCTTCGCGTCCACGCTGTTGTCCACCTCGACCCCGGCCAGGGCGTCGCCGCGGATCCCGTGCTCCGGGCCGAAGAGAGCCACCACCTCGATGTCCGGGTGCTCGTGGAGGAGGTCGATGGTGCTCTTGCCGTTGCGGTCGGCTCCGCTGTGGTTCGTGATGAGCCCCACCTTCTTCCCCTTCACCAGGTGGAGGGAGTCGGTGAGGAGGACCTCGACGCCCAGGCGCACCTGGGGCGCCGCCTCGGCAGCGGTTTCAGGAGCGTCCGCCGCAGGGGCGCACGCTCCCAGGGTGGCGGCGAGGAGCAGGGCCCCGCTCCCGGCCAGGGTGGAAAGGGAGGACGGGGAGCCCCGCCGTCCGGGGAAGCCGCGGCGCCGGTGGCGCCCGATGGTCTGAATATTCATGCGGGGAACCTCCGCGGAGGGGGGCGGCCAGGCAAGGGGCTTTGCCCCCCTCCCGGCCACGCGTAGGTTCGGCGAGCCGAGCCGAACGCGCTCCATTCCTGACATCGAGGTCCTCCGATGGCGACCACCTGGGCATGGCCCCTCCTCCTCAGCTTCGGACTCCTGGGCACCCCCGCCTCCTGTGGCCCAGGAACGCCGACAGCGCCTCAGGAGGGGCTGCGGGTCATGACCTACAACATCCACTTCGGTGACCCCGACCTGTCGGCGATCACCGAGGTCATCTGCGCCGCGGGGGCGGACGTGGTGGCCCTCCAGGAGGTGGACGTGCACTTTTCGGAACGGAGCGGCTTCGCCGACCAGGCCGCCGAGATCGCGTCTACGTGCGGGATGGAGTTCCGCTACGGGCCCATCTACGACATGCCGCCCCTGGAGCCCGGGAAGCCGAACCGCCGGTTCGGCCCGGCCATCCTCACCCGACATCCGGTGGTTTCCTGGAAGAACCACCTCCTCACCCGGCTCTCCACCCAGGCCGATGCCCCCCCGACGCCCATGCCCGGAGATCGGAA
>JBFYZE010000071.1:0-22460 GCA_041309665.1 Gemmatimonadales bacterium
CAGCGGAGAGCGCGGCCGCCAGCGCCGCGTCCGCGGAGGCCCGCACCCTGCCGTGCAGCGTGTCCAGGGCACCCGCTTCGCCGCGGACCGAGCGCCCATGCCAGTCCAGCCCCACCGTGAGAACGCAACGACCGTCGGGGGCGGCTTCGCACCCGACCTTGTCGAGGCGGAGGCGTCGGCGGGAGGAGCGGGTGGCGGCAGGTTCCCCCTCGGGTGCGGTCGGGGCCATGGGAAGGTCGCCTTCTAGGGGTGCCCTGGGGGGCGGACGCAACTTCGATAACGCCCGGGGGACCCCGCAAGGCCCGTCCTCGGGTGGATCTCCGACGAAGCCCCAATCGCGAGGGCCCGCCCGGCGGATGCCGGGCGGGCCCTCCTTGCTCATCCTGCCGTGGGGAGCTCAGCCGCGGGTGCGGCGCATCCCCGTCTGGTAGGCCTGCCAGACGCCCGGCCGGACCGGGACGTAGATCGTCTGGTACGGACGCTCGGCGTTCCGCATGGCGAAGAGCGGCACGCCCATGTTCTCTCCAACGCGCATGATCTGCGCGCAGTCGAGGCGGACTTCCTCGCCAGACCTGGTGTAGCGGGCGCGCTCGAACGTGATGTCGGCGCCGCTCGTGAACCAGTCGCGTCCCTCGGCGTACGTGCCGGCGAAGACCACGCCCGGACGCAGCGTCTTGATGGACGCGCGGGTCGGGCCGACCAAGGTGTCGCCCTGGGCGGTCACGCGGACCTCCACGTTCTCACCGGTGGCGAGGCACACCGTGGCGGGCGTGCCGTCGGGGAGCGCACGCTCCACCTCACGGGTGATGCGCACCGTGTCGGCGGGAGGCGCGGGCAGCTGGATGACCTGCGGCTGCGGACGCTCCATGAGCTTCGGCTTGCACAGCAGACCGCCGCCGTTCGGGCAGATCGCCAGGGAGGCCAGGAAGCCGAACTTGGGCTTCCGGTACTCGCTCCAGTAGCCGTTGGCCGGCTTCGTGTAGTTGGCCGCGAGGTAGTGCGCACCGAGGCGGATGCCGCCGAAGTCCAGCTGGGCGCCCAGGTTCGCGTCGAAGCCGTTGTACTCGCCCATGAACGTGAGGATGGAGTTCTCGCCCAGGCCGAAGTGGAGCGCGGATCCGAAGAACCACCCGTCGGTCGACGAGTACTTGTAGAACGGGAGCTTGTCGCCGTCCTGGAACATCCCCGTGCCGTAGCCCACGGAGAGCGTCAGGTCGTGCTTCGGCAGGAAGCCATCGTCGAAGCCGCGGATGTGGGCGCTGGTGACCCCGTAGAGGCTCAGCTGGGTGGCCACGTCCTCCTTGCCCGTGTAGGTCTCACGGAAGCGCACGTCCGGGATGCCGATGCGGGTGGGCTGTGCGTTCACCCCGACGAAGTCTGGCGCGGTGACGTAGCGCGCGCCCACCGCGAGGCCGAGCCCCTGGTTCGTGGGCTTGAAGAGGTTCACCCGGCCGAAGAGCCCCCAGATGTTCCCGCCGACGCCGGCGTCGTTGAGCGACTGGATGGTCGTACCGACCTCGACCCGGTCGAAGAGGCCCATGGCCACCGACGCGTCGGAGTACCACTTGTCGTCCAGTCCACCGGCATACCCGATGATGTCGCCCGCAGCGTTGATGTCCACGGTCCGGTCAAGGCCCATGAAGAACCCCGAGTACGTGCCGGTGATGGCCATGTGGGGCAGCACGCTCGAAACCGGGATGTCCAACAGGCCGGAACCGTAGCGGAGCGTGCTGGGCATGGTGGTGGTCTGCGCCTGGAGCGCCGGGGCGGCCAGGAGCGCCACCAGAGCGAGCCAGCCAAGGCGAGTGGCGCCCGTCCGTACCGTCTTCATCGTTGGGATGCCTCCTGTTGAGTATCAGGGGATCGGCTGCGAGAGGGTGCCGAACGCCCCATAAACCTTTGCCGCACAGGATAAACCTATTGCACAAGGCCGATTATGGCCACTGTCCCTTCGGGGGACTCTTCCGCCCTGAAGAACTAGCTCCGAGGACTAGTCCGTAGGGTGGATGCCGCAGGCAGGCCGGGCCCGGTCCCCCACCGCGAGCCCTCCCGCCGTCCGGTCACCGCTCCAACCGCCGCTCGAGGCGGGACATCCGCCGGGCGATGGCGACGACCCAGCCCAGCACCAGCAGCCAGGCCAGGGCGTACGCCACGAAGACGAACTGATAGGGGCGCAGGGACTGCCCGGAGAGGCCGGTGCCCGGCACCGCGGCCTCCTGGGCAGCTGCCGGCCCGGCTGCGGCGAGCGCGAGGAGAACGAGGAGTCCCAGGCGGACGAGTGGCTTGGAGGAGAGCATGGGGTATCGAGGGGGTGGAGAGGTCAGGACCGGGCCCCGCGCTCCCGCACCGCGGCCAGGTGGGTGGCCACGGCCAGGGTGTAGCGCTGGAGGAAGCCGCCCAGGAACAGGAGGGTGAACGAGATCAGGCCCACGACCAGGGTGAGGAGCATGTCCGGGTGCAGCGTGGGCCCCTCCGGCTTCATCACCACCGGGGTGGGGTGGAGGGAGCGGAACCAGAGGACGCTCAGGTGGATCAGCGGGATGTCAAGCGCCCCCACGATGCCGACCACCGCGGAGAAACGCTTCCCGCGCTCCGGGTTCTCGGTTGAGGACCGCACCAGGAAATAGCCCAGGTAGATGAACCAGAGAAGCAGCGTGAGGGTCAGGCGGGGCTCCCACGTCCAGTACGTGCCCCAGGCGATGCGCCCCCAGAGGGGGCCGGTGAGGAGCACGATGGTCGTGAACACCATACCGCCCTCGGCGGCGGACGCGGCGGCGTGGTCGAGCCGTTCGTCCCCCAGCCACAGGTACATGGCGCCGCAGAGGGCGACGATGCCGAAGGCGAAGAACGCCACCCAGGCAGAAGGCACATGGATGTAGAAGATGCGCTGGATGATCCCCATGGACGCCTCCGTGGGCGTCCAGAAGAACACCATCCAGTGCAGCACCAGCATCCCCAGGACCCCGAGGACCGCCATCACGGACCCGCCCACGCGGAGCATCTTCGACGGCATCACTCCTCCACGACGAAACGGAACAGGACGGCCCCCACACCCACGGCCAGCACGGCGAACGCGCCCAGCATGCGCAGGTTGCCGGCGATGTCCGCGACGGGGCGGCCCGCCAGGAGCCGCCCGGTGGCCGACACGCCGTAGATGACCATGGGCACGAGGAGGGGGAACACGAGAATGGGCAGGAGCGTCTCCCCCATGTGCGTGCCGGAGGAGACCGCGCTGAAGAGCGTGCCCAGCGCCACGAATCCGAGCGACCCGAGGGCCAGGGCCAGCGCCAGCATCCCCGGGTGCTCCCCGAGGTCGAGGCCGAAGAACAGGGTGAAGACGCCCACCACGAGGAGGGCGACGATGTACAGGAGGACGAAGTTGGCCGTGACCTTCCCGACGTAGACCGCGTCCTTGGGTGCAGGGCTGGTGAGCACGCCCTGGAACGCCCCGTCCTGCGCCTCCAGGTGGAAGGTGCGCCCGATCCCAAGGAGCCCTCCGAAGACGAGCGTCATCCAGATGAGGCCTGCGGCGATGTCCTGCGCCTTCACCACGGTCTGGTCCATGGAGTAGTTGAACAGGATGCCCGCGAGCACCGCGAACGCTCCCATCGCCGCGATGCGCTCCCGGGTGCGCAGCTCGAGGAGCAGATCCTTCCAGACGATGGCGTAGATCTGGCCGAGGTACGTCACGCGTTCCCCGCCTCCACCACTTGGTGGTAGAAGTGCTCGAAGGTCTCCGGCTCCACCGCCTCCCGCTCCCCGTACCATCCGAACCGGCCCCGCACCTGGATGGCCAGGCGGTCGGCGAGCTCCAGCCCCTGGGTGAGGTTGTGGGTCACCATCACGACCGTGCGCCGGCCATCCTTGAGGGACGACAGGACCCCGCGGAGAACCGAGGCAGCGTACGGGTCGAGCCCGGTGTACGGCTCGTCCAGCAGGACCAGCTCGGGGTCGTGGAGGAGCGCTCGGGCCAACGCCGCCCGCTGGCGCATGCCGTGCGACAGCTGCCGCGCCAGGAAGTCGGAGCGGTCCGCGAGCCCCACCTGCTCCAGCCGGGCGGGGATCCTCTCGTCCAGGTCAGTAAGCCCGAAGAGCTTCCCGAAGAACCGGAGGTTCTCCGCCACGGTGAGGTGCGCGTAAAGGAAGCTCTGGTGGGAGAGCACGCCGATGCGGGCGCGCCAGGCCGTCTCCGAGAACGCGAGGCGCTCGCCACCCACCCACACCTCTCCCCGGGTGGGCTTGAGTCGGCCGCCCAGGAGGCTGAGGAGGGTGGTCTTGCCGGCCCCGTTGGGACCGAAGACGGTGAGGAAGTCCCCGGCGTCCAGCTCCAGGTCGATTCCGTCCACCGCTACCACCACCCCGAACTCCCGGGTGAGACCCCGGGCGGACAAGACAGGGGGAGCCCCGCGGGAGACCGCGGGAGCGTGCGGGGTCACGACGCTCCGCACGTGCGTGCCGTCAGGCCGCGGGGACGCTGTGGAGAGCATGGCCGCACGACGAGCAGAAGCGGCTCCCCGGCTCGTTGGCGAAGCCGCAGTCCGGGCAGAGGACGCCCGAGCGGAGCCCCGACCGGGCTTCGGCGATCTCCGCCTCCAGCGCTGCCGCCGCGCCTCCCGAGACGCTCCCGGAGCGGGCCTGCTCGTCGGCCTCGAGGGCGGCGAGCGCCTCGGCGGTGAGCTCGCCCTTGAGGGAGCGGTAGTCCTCCTCGTCCAGCTTGCCTGCAAGGTAGTCGTACTCCACGTCACGGAGCGCGAGGAGCGCGACGCGCTTCCTGGCCTCGGTCTCCGTCAACTCGTCCTCCGTGCGCTCCAGGGAGGCGTGCAGCCCTTTGGCCACGGGTTGCACGATGAACAGGACGACGGCCGCCGCCACGAGGAAGAAGCCTAGGAAGGACAACATCTATGCCACCCCGGCCGCCGCCGGCTCCTCGGAGGGGGCCTCGTCCTCCGCGCGCCGCCTCTCGGTGCTCGGCCAGAGGCCGATCAGGCTGCCGACGGCGAGGATGAGTCCGCCGTACCAGATCCAGTTGACGAGGGGCTTGACGAGCACCTGGAGGTCCACCCCCTGGGCCTTCGGATCGTTGCTCACCGCGGCGTCCAGGTCGTCCACCGCAGAGAGGATGATGTAGAGGTCCTCCAGCGGCGTGGGGCGGATCCCCACCTCGGTCATGAGCTGCTCGCTCGTCACGTACTGGCGCTTCTCGGA
Organism: Gemmatimonadales bacterium; assembly: GCA_041309665.1. Classification (GTDB taxonomy): domain Bacteria; phylum Gemmatimonadota; class Gemmatimonadetes; order Longimicrobiales; family Gaopeijiaceae; genus SZUA-318. The sequence goes on from JBFYZE010000071.1 coordinate 5,206, forward strand.
GGTGAGCGAGCCCACCGGCTTCCCGTTCCTCGCCACCGACACCAGGGCGATGGCCTGCCACTGGAGGTTCCGCTGACCCCGACCCACCGAAACCGAGAGCCCCTCGTACGTGAGGGTGTAGCTGTGCCCGAAGGGCGACGCGACCTCCACGGTATCGCCGGGCTCCATGTGCTTGCGCACGTCCACGTTGTACGCGGCGCCTGCGAAGCCCATGAAGATGAGCACCGTGCCGGCGTGGACGATGTAGCCGCCCCAGCGCCGCCGGTTCCGGGTCACGAGGTGGTAGAGCGCCAGGGGGATCCCCTCTCCCTCGATGTGCGCGCGGGCCTTGGTCCCCTTCCAGAACTCGACGACGATGATGAAGAGCACGAAGGCGCCCAGCCCCCAGGTGGTGAGCGCCAGGGGATGGCGCGCGCCGAGCCCCGCGAGCACCGCGGCCACCACCGCGCCGAACACCACCGGGGCGGCGAAGTTCTTCTGCAGGTTGCGCCGGGTGGCGCGCCTCCAGGCGATGACCGGGCCGATTCCCGCCAGGGCGAGGAGCGCGAGCCCGATGGGGAAGTTCACCTTCTCGAAGAAGGGCGGCCCCACGCTGATCTTCTGCCCCGTCACGCCTTCCGCCACCAGCGGGAAGATCGTGCCCCACATCACCGCGAACGCGGCTCCCAGCAAGATCAGGTTGTTGAACAGGAACGCCGACTCCCTGGACAGGAAGGACTCGATGCGGTTCTCGCTCTGGAGCGACGGGAGGCGGTAGAGGATCAGGACCACCGACCCCGCCAGGAGGGAGCCCATGAAGGCGAGGAAGATGTAGGCGATCTTCAGCTCCTGGGCGAAGGAGTGGACCGACTCGATGAGCCCGGAGCGCGTCAGGAAGGTGGCGAAGATGGTGAGGAGGAAGGTCAGGACCACCAGCGACATGTTCCAGACCTTCAGCATGCCCCGGTTCTCCTGGATCATCACCGAGTGCAGGAAGGCGGTAGCGGTGAGCCAGGGGAGGAGCGACGCGTTCTCCACCGGATCCCAGAACCAGTATCCGCCCCAGCCGAGCTCCTCGTAGGCCCACCGCATGCCGAAGATGACCCCCACCGACAGGAAGAACCACGACAGCAGGGTCCACCGCCGGGTGAGGGTGATCCACCTGGAGTCGAGGCGCCCGTTGAGGAGCGCGGCGATGGCGAACGCGAATGGAACCGTGAACGCGGTGAAGCCCAGGTAGAGCGTGGGCGGGTGGATGGTCATCCAGTAGTTCTGGAGCTGCGGGTTCAGCCCCTGCCCGTTCGCCGGCGTGAAGCCCAGCCGCTCGAAGGGGTTCACGTCGGCGAAGAGCAGCACCACGATGAAGAACGTCATGATCCCCTGGAGCACACCCACCACGTAGGGCATGAACTCCCGGTTCCGACGCCGGTTCTGGAAGACCGTGATGCTGGAGAAGAACCCGACCAGGAGCGCCCAGAAGAGGAGGGACCCCCTCTGGCCCGCCCAGAGCCCGGAGATCTTGTAGAAGGTCTCCAGCTCGCGGTTGGAGTAGCTCGCCACGTACCAGTACTCGAACCGGTCCCCCAGGAAGGCTGCCACGACCCCGGCGGAGGCGAGGGTCAGGAGCAGCGTCACCGCATAGATGGAGCGCTCGGCGCTGAGGACCAGATCACCCCGCTGCGACCTGCCTCCCAGCAGGCCCATGGCCATCCCCCAGATCGCGACGGGAAGCGCGATCCACAGGGCCAGCTCGCCGAGGACGGTCACCCGACCAGGTCCTCCGGCGCCGCCTCGTAGCGGCTGCCGCACTTGGTGAGCAGCGTCGTGGCCTGGAATACGCCGTCGGCGTCGAGGCGACCTTCGAGGACCACCTCCGACTCGGAGGTGAAGGTGTCGGGAAGCGCGTCACGGAACTCGACCCAGAACGTCTGGGTTTCGTCCATGAGGTCCTTCACCTCGAAACGGTGGAGGAGCTCCCCCTCGACCCGGGAGTAGGTCCCGGCGACCACCCTCCCGCTCACCTTCACCCCCACGTCCTTGAAGGACGGGTCCTCGCTCACCTTGGCCATGAGCTCGGCGGGGGTCAGGTAGTAGACCATGGTCTCGCTCACCCCGGTCCAGACCAGGTACGAGACGACGGCGGCTACACCCACGAGCCCTACCATGAAACGGCCGTGGATCTTCATGACGAGTTCCCTTCCTTCCTCCGGCCTGGCGGCCGGCTGGGCAGTTTAGGATGTAAGGGCGGAAGTCCAACCCGAGGCACCACTTACCGAAGGTAATGTAGAGCGCGCGCATATCGGGGGAACAGTCAGGAAAACCCCCCATGCCCGCCTCCGTGACGTCCCTGATGCTCCCGGGGACGATTCCCCACGGCCCTCAGGCGCCTTGGTCGCGCGCCCAGGATACTACCGCGCGCACCGCCCGGTTCCATCCGGCCATGAGGGCACGGCGCTCCTCCGGTCCCCGGCCGGGCTCGAAACGTCGGGCCTCGCCCTGCGCCGCAAGGAAGTCCGGACCGGAGCTCCACACCCCCGTGGAGACGCCGGCCAGCCCCGCCGCCCCCAGCGCCGTCGTCTCCACGGACTCGGGCCGGCGCACGCTCACCCCCAGGACGTCTGCCTGGAACTGCATGAGCCAGTCGTTGCGGGCGGCGCCCCCGTCCACGCGGAGCTCGGAGGTGGCGAACCCCGAGTCCGACTCCATGGCGTGGAGGACCTCCGCCGTGCCGTACGCCATGGCCTCGAGGGCGGCACGCGCCAGGTGCGCCCTCCCGGTGCCCCGCGTGAGCCCCACGAGCATTCCTCGCGCCTCCGGCTCCCAATGGGGCGCGCCCAGTCCCACGAACGCCGGCACCAGGTAGACCCCCTCGTTCCCGTCCAACGACCGCGCCAGCGCTTCGGAGTCCTGCGCCCGCTCCAGGATCCCCAGGCCGTCGCGGAGCCATTGCAGCGCCGCGCCGGCGATGAACACCGAGCCTTCCAGCGCGTAGGCCAGCCCTCCGCGCGCGTCGCAGGCGGCGGTGGTCAGGAGCCCGTGCCGGGACGGCACCGGCTTCCCGCCGGTGTGGAGCAGGAGGAAGGCGCCGGTGCCGTAGGTGTTCTTGGCCAGCCCGGGCTCCCAGCACCCTTGCCCGAAGAGGGCCGCCTGCTGGTCCCCGGCCACCCCTGCGATGGGGAGGTCCACGCCCAGGTGCTCGCCCCGTGCGACGCCGAAGTCGCCGGCGCTCCGTCGGACCTCGGGCATCAGCCCCAGGGGGACGCCCAGCATCGAGGCAAGCCAGGGGTCCCATCCGGACTCCTCCAGGTTGAACAGGAGCGTGCGGGACGCGTTGGTGGGGTCGGTGGCGTGCACCGAGCCCCCGGTGAGCCGGGCCACGAGCCAGCTGTCCACCGTCCCCGCCGCCAGCTCTCCCGCCTCGGAGCGGCGTCGAAGCTCCGGGTGCTCGTCCAGGAGCCAGCGGAGCTTGGTGCCGGAAAAGTACGGGTCGAGGACCAGCCCGGTCCGGCGACGCACCTCGTCCTCGTGCCCCGCCTCCCGGAGGGAGCGGCACAGCGGGGTGGTCCGGCGGTCCTGCCAGACGATGGCCCTGTGCACCGGCGTGAGCGTCTCCCGGTCCCACAGCACGACCGTCTCGCGCTGGTTGGTGATCCCCACCCCCCGCACGTCCACCGCCCCGGCCGCCGCCAGCGCCTCCCGGGCCACGCGCAGGGTGACCGCCCAGATCTCGTCGGCGTCGTGCTCCACCCACCCGGGCCTGGGGAAGTACTGCGTGAACTCGGAGTATGCCCTGCCCCGGACCCGCCCGTCGCGGTCCACCACGAGGGAGGTGGAGCCGGTGGTGCCCTGGTCGATGGCGAGGATGGCGGGAGTGTTCATGGGTGCCGTTCCAGCCGCCCGAAGGCGTACCGCCACCCCCGCAGCTCCAGAAGCTCGAGGAAGCGGATGATGGGGAAGCCCACGACGGAATAGTAGTCTCCGTGGATCCCGTCCACCAAAGCGGCGCCCAAGCCCTGGATCCCGTACCCGCCCGCCTTGTCCATGGGCTCCCCGGTGGCGGCGTATGCCTGGGCCAGGTCGGGCCCGAAGGTGCGGAAGCGCACCCGTGCCCGCCCCACCGCCGACAGCGTCGCGCCCCCTCCCGCCAGCGCCACGGCGCTCAGCACCTCGTGCTCCCGGCCGGAAAGGGAGAGGAGCATGTCCATGGCCTCCGCCTCCGAAGCCGGCTTCCCCAGGAGCCTCGCGCCGTCCACGACCACCGTGTCACCTCCCACCACCCAGGCGTCCGGTGCCCGAACGGCCACCCACTCGGCCTTCTCCCGGGCGAGGCGCTCGGCGTGGGCCGCGGGCTCCTCCCCTGCCGGATAGGTCTCGTCCACCTCGGGCGGCATCACGTCCACGGACAGCCCCAACTGGGCGAGGAGCTCGGCGCGCCGGGGCGAAGCCGACGCCAACACCAGGCGGGGCGGCCGGGTCACCCGCGCTCCAGCAGGAGCGTGACGGGCCCGTCGTTGACCAGCTCCACGTCCATGTGGGCCCCGAACTCCCCGGTCTCCACCTTCGCTCTCGCTCGCTCCCGGAGCATGCACACGAAGCGCTCGTAGAGGGGCACCGCCAGCTCCGGGGGCGCTGCGTCCACGAAGCTGGGCCGGCGTCCCTTGTGGACATCGCCGTAGAGGGTGAACTGGCTCACCACGAGCAGGTCCCCGCCCGCCTCCTCCAACCCCAGGTTCATCTTTCCGTCGGCGTCGGGAAACACGCGCAGGCCCAGCACCTTGTCCGCTATCCAGGCGAGGTGCTCGTCGCCGTCCCCGGCGCGGAACCCCACCAGCAGGAGCAACCCGGCCCCTATGCGCCCGACCACGCGCCCCTCCACCGACACCTGGGCCCGGGACACGCGCTGAAGGACGATCCTCACGGCACGACCCTCACTCGACGGTGACCGACTTCGCCAGGTTCCTCGGCTGGTCCACGTCGGCCCCGCGCAGCACCGCGATGTGATACGCCAGGAGCTGGAGGGGGATCGTGGTCAGCACCGGAAGAAGGAACGGGAGCGTCTGGGGGACCCGGATCAGGTGGTCCACCTTGCCCCGGAGCTCGGGCGCGTCGTCGCTGACCACGGCGATGATCCGTCCGCCCCGCGCCTTCACCTCCTCGATGTTGGAGACCACCTTCGCGTACACCGAGTCCCTGGGGGCCAGGAACACCACGGGCATGTTGGCATCGATGAGCGCGATGGGTCCGTGCTTCATCTCGGCGGCGGGATAGCCCTCGGCGTGGATGTAGCTCACCTCCTTGAGCTTGAGCGCGCCTTCCAGCGCGACGGGGAACTGGTATCCCCGCCCCAGATACAGGAAGTTGGTCGCGTCCTTGAACTCTTCGGCCAGCTTCCGGATGGTGTAGTTGAGGTCCAGCACCTCGGCGACCTGGCCGGGAAGGGCCCTCATCGCGTCGACCATCTCCCGCCCCTGCACGACGGACAGGTGGCGCCGGCGCCCGAGGTAGAGCGTGATGAGCGCGAGCGCCACGATCTGGCTCGTGAACGCCTTCGTCGAGGCGACGCCGATCTCGGGCCCGGCGTGGAGGTAGATGCCGAAGTCCGTGTCCCGCGCGATGGACGAGCCCACCGCGTTCACCACGCCCATGGTGGTCATGCCGCGCTGACGCGCCTCGCGGAGCCCCGCCAGCGTATCGGCGGTCTCCCCGGACTGGCTGATGGCGAGGATGAGCGTCCCCTCCTCGAGCACCGGGTTCCGGTATCGGAACTCCGACGCGTACTCCACGTCCACGGGGACGCGGGCCAACTCCTCCATCATGTACTCCCCCACCAGCCCAGCGTGCCAGCTGGTGCCGCACGCGGTGATCACCACCCGCCGCACCCGCCCCAGGGCGAAATCGTGCCCCGCGATCCCGCCGAGCCGGGCGTCCCCCTCCTCCTCCAGGAGGCGCCCGCGCATCACGTCCCGCAGGCTCGAGGGCTGCTCGAAGATCTCCTTGAGCATGAAGTGGTCGAAGCCGCCCTTCTCCAACGCCGCCACGTCCCAGGTCACCCGGTGGACCGAGCGGCTCACCTCGCCCTGGGCGAGGTGGAAGGCCCGATAGCCCTCCGCCGTGATCGCAGCGTAGTCGCCGTCATCGAGGTACACGACCTCACGGGTGTGCTCGATCACCGCGGCGGCGTCGGACCCGACGAGCATCTCGCCGTCCTTCCCGACGCCGATCAGGAGGGGGCTTCCCAGGCGAGCCGCCACGATCTTCCCCGGCTCACGGCCGGAGATGACCGCAATGCCGTAGGTACCCTCGACCCTCGAGAGCGCCGCGGCCACCGCCTCCTCCATGGACATCCCGTCCTTCCAGAGGTGGTCGATGAGATGCACCACGGTCTCCGTGTCGGTCTCCGAGGCGAAGGCGTACCCCTCGGCCTGCAGCCCCCGCCGGAGCGCGTCGGCGTTCTCGATGATGCCGTTGTGCACCAGCGCGATGTCGGGAGCCCCGGACAGGTGGGGGTGGGCATTGGGCTCAGTGGGGGCGCCGTGCGTGGCCCAGCGGGTGTGTGCGATTCCGCACCGGCCCGTGGGTCGTGCTTCCGCCACGGCGGCCTCCAGTGCGGCGATCTTCCCCGCCTTCTTCACCACCTCGAGGCGACCCTGCGCGTTGATGAGGGCCAGGCCCGCCGAGTCGTACCCGCGGTATTCGAGCCGCTTGAGTCCATCGAGGAGGATGGGCGAGGCCTCCCGGGGTCCCACGTATCCGACGATCCCGCACATCGTGTCCGCTCCTCCCTCAGGCGACGCCGTCCAGGACCGCGCCCGCCCGCTTCACCAGCGCCCGGGCGGCGGCGCCGTCCCGGGCCTCGGCGATGAGGCGGACCACCGGCTCCGTCCCGGACGGGCGCACGTGGATCCAGCAGCCGCGCTCGGGCCAGACCAGCCGCAGCCCGTCGGTGCGGTCCTCCTCCACCGCTCCCAGGTCCTCGGAGAGGGCCAGGTACGCGGCGTGGAGCGCCTCGCGGGGAAAGCCCCGCTTCTCCTTCACGATCTCGTAGGTGGGCCAGCGCCGTGCCGCCTGGGAGAGCGAGGCGCCTTCGTCCAGGAGGTGCTGGAGGATGAGGGCGATGGCCAGGGGCGCGTCCCGGGTGAAGTGGAGCGCCGGGAGGATGACACCCCCGTTCCCCTCTCCCCCCACCACCGCCCGCTCGGCCTGCATGCGCCGGGCCACGTTGACTTCGCCCACGGGAGCACGGATCACCCGGGAGCCGAACGCGTGGGCGACGTCGTCCAGGACCAAGCTGGTGGAGAGGTTCGTGACCACGGGCCCCGGCGTGCGGCGCAGCACCGCCGCCGCGGCGAGCGCGAGGGTGTAGTCCTCTCCCAGGGGCACGCCCCTCTCGTCCACCAGCGAGAGCCGGTCCACGTCGGGATCGACGGCCAGCCCCACCTCCGCGCCGGACTCGCGAACCAGCCGCCCCAGCGCCGCCAGGTTCGCCGCCGTGGGCTCCGGGTCCCGGGGGAAGAGGCCGTCGGGTTCCATCCCGATCCCGGCGAAGGTGCATCCGAGGGCGCCCAGGAGCTGGGCTACCACCGGGCCTCCGGCCCCGTGCACGCAGTCCACCGCCACGTGGAAGGCACGGTCCTGAAGCCCGGCCAGGTCCAGGTGCGGAAGCGCCAGGATGCGCCCCAGGTGGCGGTCCCAGGCACCCCGATCCGTCCGGACCCTACCCAGCGCGTCCCAGGCGGCCCGGGGCGGGTCCTCCTCGGCGAGGAAGCGGCGGAATCGCGCCGAGAGGTCGGCGTCCAGGAAGATCCCCTCCCCCGATACGAGCTTCAGCGCGTTCCACTCCGCCGGGTTGTGGCTGGCGGTCACGCAGAGACCCCCTGCGCCACCGCCGTCCTCCACCGCGAGCAGAAGGGTCGGCGTCGGCACGACGCCCAGAGAGACCACGTCGCATCCCACCGAGACCAGGCCGGCTTCGACGGCGCGCTGGAACATGCGACCCGAGGTCCTGGAGTCGCGGCCCACGAAGACCGGCCCCGTGATCCCCTCGGTGCGGAGGAACCCTCCGAAGGCGGCGGCGATCCCGGCCATCAATTCAGGCGTGAGCGGAGCGCCCACGCGCCCCCGTACGCCGGAGACGCTCACCATCAGATCTGCAGGAAGGAGGACGGGCATGGCCGGGAGGGTGGGAGGATGGACCGGGATCAGCGTGGCCGCCTGGCGGGAAGAACCTTAGTCTGCGCTGTCGGCTCCGGCCCCGTCAACGGACCGCGGCCGACCGCGCGAGGTTCCCGCCCGCGTCCCGGGTGCGATAGAATGGTGGAGGGAGCCGGGCGAGGACCGTGAAACACGGGTCTCGGGCCCCGCGTAGGTTGGATGGACGGAGGACCCGCCCCGAACGGAGCGGGTGGGGATCCCACGCACGAGGATGGCACCATGGCCGACGATCAGGATCGCACAAGCGCAGGCACCGGGGCGGAGGCCAAGGCCCGGCGCGTGCTCACCGACATCGCGCCCAGGTCCTGGGAGCACCCCGCCGACAAGGCGGCCCTGACGGCGCTGCGCCGGATCCCTGTCTTCGACGAGGTTCTGCGGAAGCTCTTCGGGTTCTTCGGCGAGAAGCCCGTCCGCCTGGCGTTCCAGGCCAATGCGGTGCGGGTGGGCTCCAACCAGTTCCCCCGCGTCCACGCGCTCTACAAGGACGTCCTCAAGACGCTGGACGCCCCCCACGAGTACCCACTCTACATCTCCCAGACGCCGATCGTGAACGCCGGCGCCTACGGGATGGAGCAGCCGTTCATCATCCTCAACTCGGGGACCGTCGCCCTCCTGGACGACCAGGAGCTGGCGTACGTCATGGGCCACGAGGTCGGTCACATCCTGAGCGACCACGTGCTGTACCGCACCATGACGTTCCTGCTTCTCCAGCTCGCCTCCATGGGCTTCCCGCTCGTGGGGCTGGCCGCGAGAGCCGTGCTGGTGGCGCTCCTGGAGTGGTCGCGCAAGAGCGAGCTGTCCTGCGACCGCGCCGGCCTCCTGGCCATCCAGGACCCGGAGACCACCATGCGCGCCATGCTCAAGATGGCCGGCGGGGGCACCACCGAGGAGACCAGTCTGCAGGAGTTCATCGTGCAGGCCGAGGAGTACCGGGAGAGCGGGGACGTGGCGGATCAGGTCTTCAAGATCCTCAACCTCATGGGCTCCACCCACCCCTTCTACGTGCTGCGGGTGAGCGAGCTCCGGACCTGGATCGAGGGCGGCGACTACGACCGGATCGTCCGCGGCGAGTACGCCCGGCGCGGAGACCCGAACCCGGCGTATCAAGAAGATCTCAGGGAGGCGGCCAAGGCCTACGCCGAGGGCGCGAAGGACTTCCTGGACACCATGACGGCCGCCGCCCGGAAGATGGGCGAGCAGTTCAGGGCGGGCGCCGGGCGGTAGCGCGCAGGGCCGCCGAAGGATCCCAGGGGCGTCGGGGCGGGTAGTCCCGGCGCCCCTCACCCTTATTATGGGTCCATGCGCATCCTCATCGTCGGGAACGGCGGGCGCGAGCACGCCCTCCTCTGGAAGCTGCGCCGGGACGCTCCCGGCGCCGAGTTCTTCGCCACCCGGCCCAACGGCGGGATGGCACCCCTGTGCACCCCTGTGGCCCTCGCACCCACGGACGTGGAAGCCCTCTCCGGCTGGGCCGCGTCGCACCGTGTGGACCTGACGGTGGTGGGTCCCGAGGCGCCGCTGGCTGCAGGCCTCGCCGACCGCTTCCGGGCCAAGGGGCTCCCGGTCTTCGGACCATCGAAGGACGCCGCCCGCATCGAGTCGTCGAAGGCGTACGCCAAGGAACTCATGCGGAGCGCCGGGATCCCCACCGCGGAGCACCGCACCTTCCGCGACCTGGCTGCGGCCCAGGCGTACGTCCGGGAGCGGGGCGCCCCCATCGTGGTGAAGGCGTCGGGGCTGGCGGCCGGAAAGGGTGCCGTGGTGTGCGCCACCGTGGAGGACGCCGTCGCGGCGGTCGGCTCCATGCTGGGCGATCTCTCCTTCGGTGAGGCGGGCCGCGAGGTGGTGGTGGAGGACTTCATGGAGGGCGAGGAGCTCTCGGTCTTCGCCGTGGCCGACGGTGAGCGGTGCGTGCTCCTCCTCCCCTCCCAGGACCACAAGCGGGCGGGCGAGGGCGACATCGGCCCCAACACCGGCGGCATGGGAGCCTACGCGCCGGTGTCCATCGCGACCCCCGCGCTCATGGAGGAGGCGCGCACACGGGTCTTCGAGCCTACTCTGCGGGCCATGGCGGCCGACGGGTGCCCCTTCCAGGGCCTCCTCTACGGTGGCCTCATGCTCACGGCGGAGGGGATCAAGGTCGTGGAGTTCAACTCCCGCTTCGGCGATCCGGAGACCCAGGCCGTCCTTCCCCTCATGGCGTCTTCCCTCCTTGAGCTCCTGGGCGACGTCGCCGAGGGGGGCTCGCTCGCCGGCCGCTCGGCCGCCTGGTCCGACGCGGCGGCGGTGACCACCGTGCTCGCCTCCGGCGGCTACCCGGGGGACTACCGGCAGGGCCTCGAGGTGCGCGTCCCGGGCGGCCTCGAAGGCGAAGGATTGACCGTCTTCCACGCCGGCACGGCGCTCGAGGATGGCCGTCTGGTCTCGTCGGGAGGGCGCGTGCTGGCGGTGACCGCCGTCGGTGCCTCGTTCCACGAGGCTGCCGAACGGAGCCGCGAGGGTGCCGCGGCCGTCCGCCTGGAGGGCGGGTTCTTCAGGCGCGACATCGGCTGGCGCGAGCACCGGCGCAGGGAGCACCCGTGAGCACCTTGAGCCGGAGCCGGTCGGACTGATGCCCGAGCTCCCCGAGGCCGAGACCATCGTCCGCGGCCTGCGCAGGTCCGTTGTGGGCGAGCGCATCGCCGACGTGGACGTGATCCACGGCGACGTGCTCCGCGCTCCGCCGCGCCGCCTCCGCGCTCGGCTGAAGGGGCGGGTCGTCCGGGAGATCGGGCGACGAGGCAAGAACGTCCTCCTCCTCCTGGACGGCGGGATCGTCCTGGCCGTCAACCTGGGGATGACCGGGCGACTCCTCCCCTTCCCCACCACGCCCCGCGGAGCCGGGAGCCCCACGCACCCAGCGGTGCGCGTCCGCTTCCAGGGAGGCGGTGTGCTGGTCTTCGACGACCAGCGCCGCTTCGGGACCTTCGAGGCGCTGGAGCCCGCCGAGTGGGCCGAGCGCGATCGGCGTATGGGCCCGGAGCCGCTGGCGCGGGGCTTCTCCCCCGAGCGCCTCGCCGGGGACCTGGCGGGATCACGATCCCCGGTGCGGTCATGGCTCCTGGACCAGCGTCGTATTGCAGGCGTGGGGAACATCTACGCCCTGGAAGCGCTGCACCGGGCGGGCATCCACCCGCTCTGCCCCGCCAACCGCGTGGGCGCGCCCGCCGCGGCGCGCCTGCACCGAGCACTCCGCGACGTGCTCCGCGAGGCCATCCGCCGGAGGGGAACCACCATCCGTGACTACCGCGACGCCGACGGGGGCGAGGGCGCCTACGCGACGCGACTCCGGGTGTACGGCCGCGAAGGCGAGCCGTGCCCGGCCTGCGGCACGGCGGTGGTTCGCGTGGTGCTGTCCAACCGCTCCGCCTACTTCTGCCCGGTGTGCCAACCGGCGATGCGCAGGACCCCCTAGAGTGAGCCCACGACTCCCCGTCCTCGCCGCCCTCCTGGTCGCGGTCACCCTCGGCACGGCCCGCGCGCGCGCGCAGGAGCCCACACCGGGCGAGCGCCTCCCGGTGCGGGAGCACACGCTGGCCAACGGCCTGAGGCTCCTGATCCTACACCGCCCGGGAGCCCCCACCGTCTCCTTCGTGGTCGAGTACGCGGTGGGCGGGGTCCACGAGCGCCTGGGCACGACGGGGACGGCGCACCTCCTGGAGCACCTCTTCTTCAAGGGGACCCGCTCCGTCGGCACCCGGAACGCGGCGGCCGAGGAGGTCCTGTTCAGGCGCATGGACGCAGCCCACGACACGCTCGTTCGTGCACGGGCCCGAGCGGACCTGGGCGAGGTGCACCGCCTGAACGTGCGCATCGCTGGGCTGGAGGACTCGGCTCGCGTCCACGTGGAGCCCAACGAGTACGACCGGATCCTCACCAAGGCCGGGGCACGGGGCCTGAACGCGACCACGTCCAACGACGCCACCACCTACTACGTGGAGGTCCCCTCCAACCGCGCCGAGCTCTGGTTCGTGCTCGAGGGCGACCGCATGGCGAACCCGGTGTTCCGCGAGTTCTACGCCGAGCGTGACGTGGTGATGGAGGAGCGGCGTATGCGCGTCGAGTCCAGCCCGGGAGGGCGCCTGTACGAAGAGCACCTGGCCGCGGCGTACACCGTGCATCCCTACGGCGTCCCGGTGGTGGGCACCATGTCCGACCTGGAGAACCTCAGCCGCCGGGACGTGGTGGACTACCACCGGAGGTACTACGGCGCCCGCAACGCGGTCCTCGGCGTGGTCGGCAACGTGGACCCCGAACGGATCGTGGCCTGGGCGGAGAAGTATCTGGCCGGAGCACCAGCAGGTGAGGAGCCCCCCCCGGTGCTGGCCCGGGAGCCGGTCCAGCGGGGTGAGCGCCGGGTGGAGGTGGTGTGGGACGCTGAGCCCTCCCTCCGGATCGGATGGCACGTCCCCGACGCCCTCCACGCCGACGCTCCGGCGCTCTCCATCCTCGCCAACCTCCTCACCGGCGGTAGGACGGCGCGCCTGCACCGGCGGCTCGTGAACGAGGATCGCATCGCCACGGGCGTGACCTCGACCCTGGGGCCGGGAGATCGGTTCCCTCAGCTCTTCCAGGTGGATGCCTCGCCGCTCGCGCCGCACACCGCCGTCGAGGTGGAGGCGGCCGTCTACGCGGAGCTCGAGCGGCTCGCCGCCGACGGCCCCTCCGTGGAGGAGTTGGAGCGGGTCCGCAACCAGATCGCGGCCGGGAACGTCCGCCGGCTCCAGTCCAACCTGGGGCTGGCCTTCCAGCTCGTGCAGTCCGAGTCCCTGTTCGGGGACTGGCGCGAGACCTTCCGCATGTCGGAGCGCCTGCGCTCGGTGACGTCCGAGGACGTGATGCGCGTGGTCGGCCGGTACTTCACATCCCAGAACCGTACCGTGGCCACCCTCGTGCGGGCCGAGCCGGCGCCATGAAGGGTCCTCGCCGAACCCGCCGACCCACACGGCCCGCCGCCGCCACCGCGCTCGTGGCAGCCGCGCTGGCCTTGCACGGGACCCCGGCCACCGGCCACGGCCAGGTCACCGATGCGCGCACCCAGGCGGAGCGTCTGCGCTTTCCTCCTCTCCGCTTCGATCCGCCCGAGCCCAGCCTCCACGACGTGATGGGCGTCAAGGTCTTCTTCTTCGAGGACCGGTCCGTTCCCCTGGTGAACGTCATCGCCCGCTTCGAAGGAGGGTACGGGGAGTTCCCGCGGGAGACGTACGCCGCGGGCACCGCGCTCCCGGCGATGCTGCGTTACGGGGGCACGGCGGCGCTCCCCCCGGACTCGGTGGACCAGCTCCTGGAGCACTACGCCGTCCAGAGCACCTTCGGCGGAGGCGGGGAGAGCGTCTACAGCAGCATCAACGTCCTCACCGAGCACCTCGCCGAGACGCTGGAGCTCTGGGGATCCATGCTGCGCACGCCCCGCTTCGACACCGCGGAGATCGAGGTGTGGCGGGGCCGCGAGATGGACGCGGTGAGGCGGCACCCCGACGACCCCCAGCGCCTGGCGTTCTCGGAGTTCAACCGCCTCCTTTACGGAGACCACCCCGTGGGATGGGAGATGTCGGAGCAGGACCTCGCCCCCACGGCGCTGTCCCAGACGAGCATACAGCGCCTCCACGCCCGCATCCTGTGCCGCGACAACCTCATGATGGGGGTCGCCGGAGACGTCTCCTGGGGTGAGCTGAAGCCCCTCCTGGAAAGCATGCTGAGGGCGTGGCCCAGGTGCACCCAGCCTCTTCCAGAATCGCCGCTCCCCAACGTCCGGGAGGGCGGCGGCGTGTTCCTCATCCCGAGGCCGCTGGAGCAGTCGGTGATCGTGCTGGCCCACGCGTCGGATGTGCGGCTCGGCGACGGCGACTACTTCGCCGCCCAGATCGGGAACACGATCCTCGGTGCGGGCGGGTTCAGCTCCCGCCTCATGACCCGCCTGCGCACCGAGATGGGGTACGCCTACTCCGCCGCTTCGCTGTGGACCACGCCCCAGAAGTACAAGGGGCTCATCGGCGTGGTCACCCGCACCCGCCCCGAGAACGCGGCGCCGACCCTGCGGCTGATCCTGGACATCCTGAACGACGTGAAGGACGCACCCCCTGCACAGGACGAGGTGGGCACCGCGGTGGATCAGATCGCCAACGGCTTCGTGTTCAATTTCGAGACCGCGGCCCAGATCATCGCGCGGCGCATGTCGTACCTGGCCCAGGACCTCCCGGACGATTGGCTGGAGGAGTACCTGAGGGGCGTCCAGGAAGTCACCCCATCCGCGGTCCAATCGGTGTTCCGCCGCCACCTCCGCCCGGAGGGCATGACCATCCTGGTGGTGGGGGACACGGCGCGCATGGACATGGCGGCGCTCGGCGCGCTGGGGTCCATCACCGTGCTGGAGCCCGGCAACCCCTAGGAGTGCCCGCCCGTCACGCCTTCACGCCCCAGTGGATGGCGGCGATCCCGAAGGTGAGGAGGTGGTGGCCGGCGTCGCGGAAGCCCGCTTCCCGGAAGAACCCCTCGAACTCCTCGGGGCCTGGGAACGCCTTCACGGACTCGGGGAGGTAGGTGTAGGCCCAGGGATGCCCCGAGACGATGCGGCCGACCACCGGGAGTACGCGGTGGAAGTAGAACAGGTACGCTGCGCGAACCAGCGCGTTGGGCGGCGTGGTGAACTCCAGCACCACGAGCCTGGCCCCAGGCCGCAGCACCCGGTTCAGCTCCACGAGCCCGCGGCGCAGGTCGGAGAGATTCCGCACGCCGAACCCCACCGTGGCGCCGTCGAAGGTCGCGTCGGGGAACGGGAGGCGGAGCGAATCGCCGCACACCGGGGAGACCGCCACCCCTTCCAGCTTCGCGCTCCCCGTGACCAGCATGGGCTGAGCGAAGTCCGACGCCGCCACCCGCCCCCCGAAGGCCGGCCGCGATGCCAACTCAAGCGAGAGGTCGTAGGTGCCGGCGCACGCGTCGAGGAAGGTCCCGCCGGGCGTCCGCTCCCAGCCCAGCCGGTCCACGGCCTTGCGCCGCCAGGCCCGATCGACGTTCAGGCTCAGCACGTGGTTCAGGAGATCGTAGCGCGGAGCGATCTCGGAGAAGATCCGCTGGACCTGCTCCTCACGGTCGGCCCCGGCGCGGGGCGCAGCGGGGTCGGCGGGCGGCATGACAGACGGGTTTGGGCTTCGTATGATTCGGATTGGTCCCAAGTACGCAGCGGGGCCGAAAGTTACGGGAAGGGGGCGAAGCTCTCAACGCCCCACCCGGGACCACCCGACGCGGCGGTCGCCCCGCATCGGCAGCTTCCACAACCCCGGCCGGACGCGAGAACCCTGCCCTCCCTGGACTACGCCCAACTCGACGACCGGGAGCTGGCCAACCTCGCTTCCCGGGGCCGCGAGCCGGCCTTCCGCGAACTCCTGAAGCGGTACGAGCGTCCCGTCTTCTCGCTCATCTTCCGCATGGTCCGCGACCGCAGCCTGGCCGAGGATCTTGCGCAGGAGGCGTTCATCCGCGCGTTCAACGCCATCGGCTCCTACAACACCGGCTACAAGTTCAGCAACTGGATCTTCAAGATCGCCAACAACCACACCATCGATCACCTGCGCAAGCGCAGGCTCGACACCGTCTCCATCCACGGCTCCCCGCACGCCACCACCCCGGACGAGATCAGCCAGTCCCGCGTCGTGATCCCATCCGACGACGAGAACCCCCTCGAGCTCATGGAGCACCGCGAGCTCGGGAGCCAGATCGAATCCGCCATCGGCGAGCTCCGCGAGGAGTACCGCACGGCCATCCTCCTGCGGCACGTGGAGGGGTACGCCTACGAGGAGATCGCGGACATCATGGGCCTCCCCCTGGGCACGGTGAAGACGTACCTGCACCGGGCCAGGAACGAGCTGAAGTCCAAGCTCGCCGGGCTCGCCTGAGGACACCCCGCCATGCCTGGAAGAACCGTGCCCGCAGCCTCCCAAACCGGCCTGCCGCCCCTGCTCCCACCCGGCCGTACCCCCCTGAAACCCCAGGCGAACGGATGCCGTAGGGGGGACCGGAGACAGACATCAGGAGTCCATCCGTGAACGAGCGTATCCCATCCGAGCATGTCGGCGCCGAGGCGATCCAGGCGCTTCTCGAGGGCGACCTCCCCGCTGGGGAGAGGGCGCGCCTGGAGGAGCACCTGGCTTCGTGCGAGCGCTGCGCGCTGGAGCTCGAGGGGTGGCGGGTCGTCTTCCGCGAGCTGGCTGAGCTCCCCGCAATGGCTCCCTCGGCCGCATTCGGCGACCGGGTCCTCGCCGGCGTGACACTCCCCGAGCCCCGCTCACTCGCTGCCCGGGTGCGCTCGCTCCTGGGAGTGCCGGCGCGCGAACGGCACCTCGCAGGGAACCGCCTCCAGGACTTCGTGGAGGGGCTCCTGCCGGTTCACCAGGCGGCCCGGGTGAGCGCCCATCTGGATTCGTGCCCGGCGTGCGCCGCCGACGCGGCGGCGTGGCGCACCACGTTCGCCCGCCTCGGGGACCTGGAGCGGATCTCCCCGGACCACGGGTTCGCGGATCGCGTCATGGCTCACGTCCGGGTGCCGGCGCCGGTGCCCGAACGCGCGCCCGAGTGGCGGCGCGCCCTGGGCTGGGCCCAGGGGCTGGTGCCCCGGACCCGCCGGGCCTGGGCCGCCATCTCCGGCGTGGCCGTCACACCCGCCGTGACGCTGGGGCTCTTGATCTGGACCCTGGCTTCCCACCCCACGCTGACCGCCGGCGCCCTCGCCTCCTTCGTGTGGTGGAAGGCGTCGGCGCTGGCCACTGTGGCCTGGGAGGCGGTCGCCTCCTACGCCCTGCAGAGCGCAGGGCTTTTCGAGGCCTTCTCCTTCGTCGGATCTCTCGCCTGGTCGCCGCCGGCGCTGGCGGGGGCCCTGGTGGCCCTCTCCCTCGGCACCGTGGCGGCGACCTGGGTGCTCTACCGGAATCTCTTCACGCCCCGATCCGGGGATGGCCAGGTGGCCCATGCTTCGCTCTCGTGACGCCCTCGTCGGGCTCGCGCTCCTCGCGCTCCTGATCCCCCTCGGG
>JBFYZE010000072.1:0-32238 GCA_041309665.1 Gemmatimonadales bacterium
TCCGAGGAGGAGGAGGGAGCGGAGCGATGTCGTGTTCATGGAAGAGGCTCGGGATGGGGGAGGGCCGATCGCACGATGGGGGCCCTGGAGATGCCGGGCAAGCGGAAGCGCCTCGGCCGTCGTCGCCCCCGGCGGCGCACCGCCTTGCCCCCGGACCCGCGCCCACCCAAAGTCACGCCATGACCCGCCCACGACTGATCGCCTTTGCCGCCGCCGCGCTCCTCGCCTCCGGGTGCGATGCTCCCGAGCCCGCTCCCGACACAGCGCCCCGGGTTCCCGTCGAGCTCCGCCGGCAGGTCCGCGCCGTGCCCGACCTCCCTGCCGACAGCGCCTTCGCCGGGGAGGTGCGTGAGGCGTTCCTCCACGCCTGGCGCGCCTACGAGGCCCACGCGTGGGGGCACGATGCACTCCGGCCGCTCAGCAAGGGATGGCGCGACTGGTACGCGCACACGCTCCTCATGACCCCCGTGGACGCCTACGACACCATGCTCCTCATGGGGCTGGAGGACGAGGCGCGGAAGGCCAAGGATCTCATCCTCGGCAGCCTCTCCTTCGACCACGACATGACGGTGCAGGTCTTCGAGGTGAACATCCGGATTCTGGGGGGGCTCCTGTCCGCCTACCAGATGGACGGCGACGCGCGCTGGCTGGAGCTGGCCACCGACCTGGCGGACCGCATGCTCCCGGCGTTCGCGTCTCCCACGGGCCTCCCGTACGTGCGCGTCAACCTCGCCACCGGCGCGGTGGAGGGGAGCGAGAACAACCCCGCCGAGATCGGCACGCTCACGCTGGAGTTCGGTCTCCTCTCCGACCTCACCGGGGAGCCGCGCTACTACGACGCCGTGAAGGGGGCGGTGGGCCGCCTCCACGCCCAGCGCTCGACGCTGGGACTGGTGGGATCGGTCATCGACGTGCAGAACGGCGACTGGCTCGACACCGAGAGCCATGCGCGGGGCGGGATCGACTCGTACTACGAGTATCTCCTCAAGGCCTGGCTCCTCTTCGGAGACGAGGACTTCGAGACCATGTGGAGCGCCGGCCTCGGAGCGCTGGACGCCCACCTGGCCCACGAGGTGGATGGGCGCCTGTGGTACGGCCAGGCGGACATGCTCACCGGAGAGCGGACCGGGACCCGTTTCGGCGCGCTGGACGCCTTCCTCCCCGCCGTGCTGGCGCTGGCGGGCGACCTCGAGCGCGCCGCCCGGCTCCAGGAGTCGGTGGCGCTCACGTGGGAGACATTCGGCGTCGAGCCCGAATCGTTCGATTACACCACGCTCGAGATCGGGCACCCGGGTTACCCCCTTCGCCCCGAGGCCATCGAGTCTGCCTACTACCTGTTCGTGCTCACCGGAGACGAGCGCTGGCGGGATATGGGCAAGGACATGTTCCGCCGGGTGGCGGCGGCCACCCGGGTGGACGCCGGCTTCGCCCACCTGAAGGACGTGCGCACGGGGGAGAAGGACGACGCCATGGAGTCGTTCTTCCTGGCCGAGACGCTCAAGTACGCCTGGCTCCTGGCGGTGCCCACGGCGCTGGACTTCGACGCGGTCGTTTTCAACACCGAGGCCCACCCGCTGAAGCCGGTGGGGTAGGGGGTCCCGGCTCGCCGCGGTCCCCGGCTTTTCCACCCTGGTTCCCGAGGGACGTGGCAAATAGCGCGTCGGGGCTCGTCTCTATAGCATTCTACTTTCCCGTTCTCTCTCAGGGCCAAGGAGGCCGTATCAGATGAAGCGCATATTGGTGACGGGTTCCGTCGGGCAGATCGGTTCCGAGCTGACGCCGAGGCTCAGAGAGATCTACGGGAACGCCAATGTCGTCGCCGGCGTCAATCGCACCCAGCCCACGGGCGCACTGAAGGACGCGGGACCCTTCGCGACGGTGGACTGCACCGATGTCAAGCAGCTCGATGAAGTCGTCAAGAAGCACAAGATCGACACGATCATCCACCTCGCCGCAGTCCTTTCGGCCGTCGCCGAAGCCAAGCCGCACCTCGCCTGGGGCGTCAACATCACCGGACTCTACAATGTTCTCGAGGTGGCCCGGGAGCATGGGTGCGCCGTCTTCACGCCGAGCTCCATCGGGGCCTTCGGGCTTTCCACCCCGCTCGACAACACGCCGCAGGACACGATCCAGCGCCCCAATACGATGTACGGAGTGACGAAGGTCTCGGGCGAGCTGCTCTGCGACTACTACCACAAGCGCTTCGGCGTGGACACGCGCGGCGTCCGCTATCCCGGCATCATCTCGAACGTCACGCTCCCGGGCGGCGGAACGACCGACTACGCCGTCGAGATCTTCTACGAGGCGATCAAGAACAAGCGCTACACCTGCTACATCAAGGCGGGGACCTTCCTCGACATGATGTACATGCCGGATGCCATCAATGCGGCCATCGACCTCATGGAGGCGGACCCTGCGAAGCTCCAGCATCGGAATGCGTTCAACGTCACCGCGATGAGCTTCGACCCGGAGATCATCGCCGCCGCAATCCGGCAGCACATCCCGGAATTCGAGATGGAATACGAAGTGGACCCCGTCCGCCAGGCGATCGCGGAGAGCTGGCCCAACAACATGGACGATTCCTGCGCTCGCGAGGAATGGGGCTGGAGACCCGGATACGAGCTCCCCGCGATGACGAACGACATGATCGAGAAGCTCACCAAGAAGCTGGGCAAATAGATAAAGGAGGGGGCGATGGGACTGGAGAAGGTGGAGAAGGTCCTGGGCGCGGAGCTGGATGAGCTCTTTGCCAAGGGGACCGCGAAGGGCAAGGAAGCGATCTTCGTCGGACTCAAGAGGCCGGAAGGCAAGAAGGGCCCCCGGTACTTCCTGAAGGGATACGGGGACAAGGAGTTCCTGAGGATGAACTCCAACTCCTATCTCGGCATGTCGCTCGAGGACAGCGTGATCGAGGCCGAGGAGCGGGCCTCGCGCGAGTTCGGCGTCGGGCCGGGTGCCGTGCGCTTCATCAACGGCACCTTCCATGCCCACCGGGAGCTCGAGAAGAAGCTCGCGGCGTTCCACGGGCGCGAGGACGCCATGATCTTCAGCGCCGCCTATGCGACCATGATCGGCGTGTTCACGGCGCTCACAACGAAGGATACGACGATCATCAGCGACGAGCTGAACCACAACTGCATCATCAACGCGATCCGTCTATCCAGGCCGCTCGACAAGAAGGTCTACAAGCACAACGACATGGATGGGCTGGACAAGTGCCTGAAGGAAGCGGTCGGCACGCCCGCCAGGAGGATCCTCATCGTGACGGACGGGATCTTCAGCATGCGGGGGGACTTCGCTCCCCTCGACAAGGTCGTGGAGCTCGCGAAGCGGTACGAGGCCGAGTTCCCCGAAGGCATCGTGGTGATGATGGACGACTCCCACGGCGTGGGCGCGTGCGGCGAGACGGGGAGGGGAGCCGAGGAGTACACCAAAGCGGGCAAGGTGGACATTCTCATCGGGACGCTCGGCAAGGCCTTCGGCGTCAACGGCGGCTACATCGCGTCGAGCGAGACGGTGACCCGGTATCTGCGCGAGAAGGCCGTCACGTACATCTACTCCAATCCCATCACGGTCGGCGAAGCGGCCGCGACGCTCAAGGTCCTCGAGTTCCTCGACAGCCCGGCGGGACTGGAACGGTTGCAGCACCTACGGAAGCTGACCCGGGCGTTCGAGAGCGGCCTGAAGGGCATGAGCTTCGAGATCATCGAAAGCGAACACCCGATCGTGCCGTTGATGGTCAGGGACACGCAGAAGACGACCGACATCGTGAAGTTCCTCAAGGAGCACGGTGTGCTCGCGACGGGCCTCAACTTCCCCGTCGTGCCCCAGGGGAGCCAGACGATCCGCTTCCAGGTGAACGGAAACCACACAGAGTACGATATCGAGTTCGCCCTCTCGGTCCTCGCGGAGTACAAGAAGCAAGCCGGGTGAATCAGGCGCAGGCGATGCGCGTGATGGGATGAGCGAACCGCCCCCGGCGCCTCCCGGCGCCGGGGGCGGTCTCTTCGGTCGTGGCGCGCGGAGCGCCGCCGGCGCCCGCTCAGTGCTCGTGCACCGCGCCGGCCTTGTGGATGGGGATCTCCACCTTGGTGTTCTCCCACTCCATGACCAGGTGCCCCATGTCGGTGCCGTGGGGCGCCCAGGTGAACGTGAGTTGCTCCACCATGGTGGCCGTGGGGGCCACCAGGCGCTTGAAGCTCCCCACGTCCCCGGCCTTCACGGCGTCGTTGATGGGGGCGCCCCACCGCTCCCACTGCTTGTTGACGAAGACCTCCCACTCCTTCTCGCCGGGCACGGCGTAGAGGGAGTAGACGCCGGGCTCCACCTTCACGCCCCCGATGTCACCGGCCACGGGCATGTGGATCGCGGTGGCCTCGTTGGCGCCCATGCGCCAGGGCGCCCCGAGGGGGACCAGCTCGCCGAACACCTTGCGGCCGTTCGCCGAGGGGCGACCGTAGCACAGCTTGGCGTCCTGGCCTCCCACGGTGAACGACACCGCGCCGAGGGGGCTGGGGCGGGTCGCCGTGGCCGCGGCGTCGCCGCCACGGACGAAGCAGCCGGCGAGGTCCTGGGCGTGGGCCGGGACCACCAGGGCTGCGGTGGCCAGGGCGGCCAGGGAGAGGGTACGTACCGGACGCATGGATCCTCCTGGAGGGGTGCTCGTTGGTTGCTCGCTCGGCCCCGCTCGGCGGCGGGACTGGGACGGGTACCCCTCGGCCGGCGCCGGGTTCGCGACCTGGCTGCGCGCTCCGGTTCGCCCCCCCCGTCAACGGCCGAAGAGGGCGCGCAACTCCGCCGGGTCCGCCGTGCGTGTGAGCGCCGCCAGCAGCAGGACCCGTGCCTTGTGCGGGGGGAGGTTGTCCGCGAACACGCACCCGATCCCCTCCAGCGTGACCCCGCTCCCACTCCCGGCGTAGAGGGCCAGCGTGCGTCCCGTGTGCACCCGCGTGGAGATCACCACGGGGATCCCCCGGGCGCGGACCTCCTGGAGCGCCTCGAACATCCGATCCGACACGTTCCCCACCCCGGAGGCCTCCACCACCAGGCCGTCCAGCCCGCCCTGGGCCAGGACGGCCCCGATCACCGAGCCATCGGCGCCGGCGTAGTTGGTGACGATCTCCACCCGCCCGAGGGTGGCGTCCGCCGGCAGGTCGAGGTGCTGCCGGCGAACGGGCGCGCGGTAGTACCGCACGCCGTCCGGCTCCACGCTCCCCAGCGCCCCCCACTGGGGGCTGAGGAAGGTGGACACGTTCAGCGTGTGGGTCTTGGTGACCTCGCGGGCGGCATGGATCTCCGAGTTCAACACAACCAGCGTGCCCATCCCCAGCGACGCCGGCGATACGGCCGTGAGGATGGCGTCGCGGAGGTTCCGGGGCCCGTCGGCATCGCGCTCCGACGCGGCGCGCTGGGCGCCCACCACCACCACCGGCTTCCGGGAATCCACGGTCAGGTCCAGGAAATAAGCCGTCTCCTCCAGGGTGTCGGTACCGTGGGTCACCACCACGCCGGTCACGTCGGGGTGGGCCAGCATCTCCGAAGCACGCCGCGAGACCTCCATCCAGAGCGCAGGCGTCATGTCCGTGCTGGGCACGTTCGCCACCTGCACCACCTCGACGAGGGCGAGGGTGTCCAGGCCAGGCACGGCGGCCACCAACTGCTCGCCGCTCAGCGCCGGCGCGAAGCCGCCACCCACCGAATCGTACACGGAGGCGATGGTCCCCCCGGTGGAGAGCACGACGACTCTGGGGAGCTCCTGGGCCGGCACGGGGAGGGCCCGGAAGGCGGCGAACCCCAGACCGGACGCGAGCAGGATGCCCCTCAGGCCCGCCCGGGCGGCGGCCCTCCGGGACGCGGCGCGGCCGGCCCTCATGGCGCGGTCTTCACCCCCCGGGCCCTGGCCGTCTCCGTGATGCGCCCCAGGAGCTGGTTCAGATCCCGCTCGAGGTTCGTGGCCCGCTCCTCGGCGGCCTCGATGGTGAGCACGTTCACCGACATGAGATGGCACGTGGTGTAGAACTCGCGGAAGTGCTTGAGGAGCTGCTCCACGTGGCGCCTCATCTCCTCGTCGTGGCGCCGCTCGTCCAGCGGGGTGACGGGCTCCACCACCGGAGCCGGCTGTCCCATGCCCAGTGCCTTCTGCGCCAGCATGAGCGCCGGGAGCACGGCGAGGCCGGTGCGGAGGAGGCGTTCGTCCACCAGGACCACGGCGAACGCCAGGAGCACCACCATCAGGAGCACCGAGATCCTCTCGTTCCTGTCCATTTCACCGCCTCACGCTTGGGGGTCTCCCGGGGGGCACTCGGCGCGGGGTGGCGCAGGTTCCCTGCGCCGCGTGCTGCGCCTCGAACTGGGACAGCAAGTTCAGCAGGTGGTCGATGTCCGCCTCGACGTGGTCGGCGCCCTTAGGTGGTGCCGTCCACGGTCTTCTAAGCTAGCGTCCCGCCCCCGGGGGGAGCGACAGGGCCGGGGGGGAGCGGGAGGCGGTGGGGTCCCGGAGCCCGCCCGGTCTGGCGGGCGGGGGAGCGGCGCGCAACCTTCCATCAGGCCGCGGGGCACCCGGCTCCCTCGGCCCTCACTCCGAAGGGATTGATAACATGACCGCCCGCATCCAGGCCACCGACGCCCTGGAGATCCTCGACTCCCGAGGCAACCCCACGGTCCGCGTCACCGTGCACCTCGACAACGGCATCACCGGCACGGCTTCCGTGCCCTCCGGAGCCTCCACCGGCGAGCACGAAGCCGTGGAGTTGCGCGACGACGACAAGGCCCGCTACGGCGGCAAGGGCGTGTTGAAGGCGGTGTCGAACGTGACCAGGCTCATCGCCCCCGAGCTGGCCGGAATGGACCCCCTGGAGCAGGCCCGCATCGACGGGCTCATGCTCGAGATCGACGGCACCGAGAACAAGGGGAAGCTGGGCGCCAACGCCATCCTCGGCGTATCCCAGGCGGTGGCCCGGGCCGCGGCGGCGAGCTGCGGCATCCCCCTGTACGCCTACCTGGGCGGAGCGGGGGCGGTCCACCTCCCCGTCCCCATGATGAACGTCCTGAACGGCGGCAAGCACGCCGAGTCGGGGATGGACTTCCAGGAGTTCATGATCATGCCCGTGGGGGCGCCCTCCTTCACCGAGGCCATGCGCTGGGGCGCGGAGACCTTCCACGCGCTGAAGAAGATCCTGTCGAAGAAAGGGTACGCCACCGGGGTGGGCGACGAGGGCGGATTCGCCCCTCAGGTGAAGAGCAACGAGGAGGCGTGCGACCTCATCCTCGAGGCCGTCGCCAAGGCCGGGTACAAGCCCGGTGAGCAGATCGCCCTGGCCCTGGACCCAGCGGCCAGCTCGTTCTTCGAGGACGGCAAGTACCGCCTGACCCGCAGCGGCCAGGGGGACAAGACCTCCGCCGGGATGACCGAGCTCTTCAAGGCCTGGGTGACCCAGTACCCCATCGTGTCCATCGAGGACGGGCACGCCGAGAACGACTGGGAGGGCTTCGCGAGCCTCACCGCCGCCATCGGGGAGCGCGTCCAGATCGTGGGAGACGATCTCCTGGTGACCAACCCGCGCTTCATCGAGAAGGCCATCGCGGCGCGGAGCTGCAACGCGGTGCTCATCAAGCTCAACCAGATCGGGAGCGTCACCGAGACCATGGCAGCCATCCACCTGTGCCGGAAGGCGGGGTGGGGCTTCGTCATCTCCCACCGCTCGGGCGAAACCGAAGACGCGTTCATCGCCGACTTCGCGGTGGCCATGGGGGGCGGGCAGATCAAGACCGGTTCGGCGTGCCGCTCCGAGCGCATCGCCAAGTACAACCGGCTCATGGAGATCGAGCGGGCGCTGGGGGGCGCAGCGGTCTTCGGGGCCTGACACCGGAGGATTGCCATGAGGAGCTTCGCTACCACCCTTCTGTGGATGGCGCTGGCGGTTCCGGCCGCCGCCCAGGAGTGCCTGAAGGTGCCCCCTCCGTTCCTCCCCGGCCTCTTTCCGGAGTCGGCGGGCGGAATCGCGGTCGAGTTCGCCACCGACCCCACCGGGGGCGTCACGGCCATGTACCGGCCGGCAACCGCCGAGGCGAGGACTTCGCAGCCGTGGGCCATCGTCGCCATCGAGCCCAACGGCGACCCCGGCGTGGGCGAGACCGCCGAGGGGGTGCGCCAGCGTTACGCCCAGACCAGCTTCACGGTCACCGACATGGGCGGCTGGCCGGTGGCCATGCACACCGTATCCATGGGCGACGAGTTCATCACCTTCAGGGGCTCGGTGCGCATCGTCGTCCAGGTCAAGAACGGCGACCACGGCGAGAAGAGCGCCGCCGTGGCGCGGCCCATCTTCGAGGCGATCCTGCCGAAGGTGCCCTGCGGGGACTGACACCCTCCGAGGGAGCCGGCCGGGGGGCGGGCCCGGGTCCTCGCGACCCGGGCCGTCGCCCTCGACTCAGTTGTATGCCTTGCGCACCTCTTCGGTGGCCATCAGCTCCGTCTCGCGCTCCAGCACCGGATAGGACGGCAGCTGGATGTGCGTCAGCCGGTACTTCTCGGGAATCGGGTGCGTCCCCGCCACCACAGGCACGCCGTACTTCTTCGGGATGAACTCCTTGAAGTAGTCCAGGTGGGGACAGGGTGGATACCCCACCACCATCCCCGTGGCCAGGTGGATCGCCTCGGCGCCGTTCTTGATCATCTCCTCGGGGACGTACTCCACGTTCCCGCCCGGGCACCCGTCGCAGGTGGAATACCCCACCACCTCCAGGGGTTCGTCCTTGGAGTAGCGCGCGAAGCCGCCGGCCCGCTCCCGCACCGACCGGAAGCACTTGCCGCCGCCGCACGTGTGATATCGGTCACAGATGATGATGCCGACCTTCATGGGACAGCCTCCCTCGGGGGAAGGTGACAACCTGTGACCGAAGGGTAGCCCGTGGGCTCCGCGCACGCGACCCCTGCCCCTCCCGCGCCCGCCCCTCAGCACTTCGCGCCGGCTGGGTGTGATGAACGGAACGAGGTCACTACGGGCCGAGCCCAGGTCCAACGCCAGAGTGTGCCCATGATCGGTCGGAGAACCATGGACGTGCGTCGAGCAGCAGCCCCTGTCCTCGTCATCGTGTTGGCCATGCTCCCCGCGCCGGCGCCCGGTCAGACGGCGCCGGCAGGTAACGGGAGGGCGAGACCCCTTCCCACGGTGCGAGCGGAGCGCCTCGCCGGAGCCATCCACCTGGACGGGATCCTGGACGAGGCGGCCGGGGCCCAGGCCGCCCCCGCCACCGAGTTCATCCAATTTGACCCCCTGGAGGGGCAGCCCGTCTCGGAGCGGACCGAGGTCCGGGTCCTCTTCGACGACCACGCCGTCTACGTGGGAGCCATGCTGTACGACCGGAGCCCCGTCTCCACCCGGCTGGGGCGGAGGGACGGGTTCCTCATGGACTCGGACCAGTTCGTCATCTCCTTCGACAGCTACCACGACAACCGCACGGGCTTCAAGTTCGAAGTCAACCCCTCGGGGGTCCGGGGCGACCAGGCGCTTTCGGGAGGCCAGGACCGCCACGGAGACAGCTCCTGGGACCCCGTCTGGGAGGCCGTCACCCACATCGGCGACGAGGGGTGGAGCCTGGAGGCCCGGATCCCCCTCTCCCAGCTCCGCTTCCGGAACACCGAGGAGCAGGTGTGGGGAGTCCAGTTCACCCGTGAGATCGCGCGGAACCGTGAGAACGCCGTCCTCGCCTTCACCCCGAAGGACGAGCGCTCGGGGATCGCGCGCTTCGGCGACCTCCTCGGCCTCCGCGGCATCAAGCAGTCGCGGGGCCTGGAGATCCTCCCCTACTTCCTGGGCCGGGCCGACTTCGTGCCCGTGGACCAGAGCGACGACGTGTCGTTCGACAACCCTTACCGGGACGGGTCGGACCTCTTCTACGGGCTGGGCTTCGACCTCAAGTACCGCCTCAGCTCCAACCTCACCCTGGACGGCACCGTGAACCCCGACTTCGGCCAGGTGGAGGTGGACCCGGCCGTGGTGAACCTCACGGCCTACGAGACCCGCTACCAGGAGAAGCGGCCCTTCTTCGTCGAGGGAGCCGACATCTTCTCCTTCGGTGGCGGCGGTGGCGGCGGGGGCGGCGGCGGGATGTTCGGCGGGGGCGGCGGTGGTGGGGGAGACGGCGGCGGGGGCGGCGGCGCCCAGATCCTCTATTCCCGGCGCATCGGCGCCTCCCCCAAGGGAGGGCTCCCAGACGAGGCGATCTACGGGAACGAGCCCGACGCGGCCACGATCCTCGGCGCCACCAAGCTCACCGGGAAGACGGCCGGCGGCTGGTCCCTGGGGATCATGGAAGCGGTCACCCAGCGGGAGAAGGCTCCCTGGGTGGACGGCACGGCCCGGGAGTACGAGGCCGAGGTGGAGCCCCTCACCAACTTCCTGGTGGCTCGCGCCCGGCGCGACCTCCGGGAGGGGCAGACCAACATCGGCGCCATCGCCACGGCGGTGAACCGGGACCTGCGCGACGAGGCCCTGGCCGGCGACCTCCGCTCCTCGGCGTACGTGGGCGGCATGGACTTCCTCCACGAGTTCGCCGACCGGACCTGGTCGCTCAACGGCCACTTCGTGGCCAGCCGCATCGCCGGTGACCCGGAGGTCGTGGCCTCGGCCCAGGAGTCCTCGGCGAGGTACTACCAGCGGCCCGACGCCGACTACCTGGCCGTGGACGGGGCCGCCACCGCGCTGACGGGCTACAAGGCCAGCCTGGAGCTCCAGAAGCAGGCGGGTCTCCACTGGCAGGGAGGCGTGGAGGTCGGAATGACCAGCCCCGGCTTCGAGGTCAACGACCTGGGGTACCAGCGTGACGCCGACCGGCGCTCCGCTTCCGTGCGCCTCGAGTACAACGAGAACCGGCCCGGAACCGTGCTCCGGCGCTGGAGCGTCAACGCCAGCACCGACGCCACGTGGAACTTCGGCAACGACCGGCTGGGGACCGGGCTGAACTTCCGGGGCAACTGGACCTTCGTGAACTACTGGTCCGTGAACCTGGGCATCAACCACGACCTCGCGGCGCTGGACGACCGCCTCACCCGGGGCGGCCCCCTGACCCGGAAGATCGCGGGCAACCGGATCTCCTTCGGTGGCTCCTCGGACTTCTCCCGTCCCTACACCTTCCGGGGCAACGCCAACTACGAGTGGGACGAGGCCGGAGGCCGACAGGTCGGCTTCGGCGGCGGGGTGGGCATCAAGCCCAGCAGTAGCTGGGAGATCTCCTTGGGGCCCCGCATCTCGGTGAACGAGGCCGCCGCCCAGTACGTGACCCAGCTGGACGACGCCACGGCCTCGTCCACCTTCGGGACCCGGTACCTCTTCGCCGACCTGAAGCAGACCACCCTCTCCCTGGAGACGCGGCTGAACCTCACGTTCAGCCCCAACCTCACCCTGGAGATGTACGCCCAGCCCTTCATGGCCAGCGGCGACTACGGCGCCCTCAAGGAGCTCCGGGCCCCGAGGACCTTCGACTTCGACCAGTACGGCGTGGACAAGGGGACCATCCACAGGGACACCGACGGGTACTACAACATCGATCCCGACGGCCCCGCCGGTCCGGCGGCCGAGTTCTCCACGTACGACCGGGACTTCAATCGGGTGTCGCTGAGAGGCACGGCCGTGCTGCGCTGGGAGTGGCGGCCCGGCTCCACCCTCTTCCTGGTGTGGCAGCAGAGCCGCTCCGACTACCTGGAGGAGGGCAGGTTCGACTTCGGCCGCGACGCCCGGGCCATGTGGGACGCAGAGGCGGACAACATCTTCATGCTCAAGGCCACGTACTGGATCGGGTCGTAGCGCGAAGGAGCTCGGCGGCTTGAGGGGGTCCCGCGGTGGCGAGAGCGGAGCTTCCCCGGTACGATGAGGGGTCGAGCCCGAACACCCTCACGGGGAGCCCCGCATGCGCCACGCCGCCCTGTCCGGTCCCGTCCGCCCCGCCGCCCTCGTCGCTCCCCTGGCGCTCGCCGCGGTTCTCGCGCTCGCGGGCCCCGCGGCCGCACAGCTCCCCCGCGCCGAGCCCACGCTCCCCGAGAACCGGGTCCTGACCCACCGGGAGCAGGCGCCCCTGGTGCACGCGCGCATCGCCGAGCGGTTCCGCACCCTGCTCCCCACCCTCATGCGGAGGGAGGGGATCGACATGTGGCTGGTCATCAGCCGCGAGTACAACGACGACCCGGTGTTCCGCTCCATGGCGCCGCTGGAGACGTATGCGTCCAGGAGGAGGACCATCCTGGCGTTCCACGACCGTGGGGGCGACGAGGGGGTGGAGGCCATCAGCGTGGGCCGGTTCGACTACTCGGGCCTCTTCCAGCTCTACCGCACCCACAACGATTCCCAGTACGTGGGGCTCCGCCGGCTGGTGGAGGAGCGCCGGCCCCGGCGCATCGGCATCAACGTCTCCGACGCGTGGAACCACGCCGACGGGCTGAGCCACAACGAGCACACCAGGCTGGTGGAGGCGCTGGGCCCCTGGGCCGAGCGACTCACGTCGGCCCAGATGCTGGCCGTGGGATGGCTCGAGACCAAGCTCCCCGGGGAGACGGACCAGTATCGCTACGCCGTCCGCCTGGCCCACCAGGTCATCGCCGAGGCGTTCAGCAACAAGGTCATCGTGCCCGGCGTCACCACCACCCAGGACGTGGTCTGGTGGATGCGCCAGCGCGTGGCCGAGATGGGGCTGGACCTGTGGTTCCAGCCCTCGGTGAGCATCCAGCGCCGGGGCGGCCTCCCGGCCGACACGCCCCCGGACGGACACGTGATCCAGCGGGGCGACATGCTCCACACCGACTTCGGCCTGGTGATGCTGGGATACTCCACCGACACGCAGCACAACGCCTACGTCCTCCTCCCGGGCGAGACCGATGCGCCCGAGGGGCTGAAGGCGGGGCTGCGGAAGGGGAACCGGCTCCAGGACATCACCCTGGAGAACGCCAAGGCGGGGGCCACGGGCAACCAGGCCCTGGCCGCCGCCCTGGCGCAGGCCCGCGCCGAGGGGATCGTGCCCAGCATCTACTGCCACGGCGTCGGCTATCACGGCCACGGCGCCGGCACGCCCATCGGGATGACCGACTACCAGACAGGCGTGCCCGTGCGCGGTGACCATGTGTTCCACCCCCACACCTGGCACGCCATCGAGCTGAACCACGTCCAGCCCGTCCCCGAGTGGGGCGGCCAGCAGGTGCGCTTCGCGCTGGAGGAGGACGCCGTCCTGCTGGAGGGCGGATGGCAGTGGGTGGACGGGCGCCAGTCGGAGTTCTACCTCATCCGGTAGCGGGGTCCCCTCAGACCACGGCGGCGGCGAAGGCCCTGGCCACGCCACGACCTCGGCACCGCGCTGTTGACCAGGAGACGGGAGGTGCCATTATGTCGGGGCGCCGCCTCCGGCATGCAGTGTCCGCCGGTTGGCGACGGCAGGTCCCTCCCCGAGGCAGAACCTGAACCCGCCCCAGCCCGCCCCCGAGGCCCGCACGACGTCTTGGCGCCAGATCCTGGTGCTCATGGCGGCTTCGTTCATGGCGTACTTCTCCATGTACGCCTTCCGGAAGCCCATCAACGCCACCGCGTTCGCCGGCCTCTCCCTGGGGGGGTCGGGCGTGGACCTGAAGACCGCCCTCCTGGTTGGGCAGCTCGTCGGCTACGCACTCTCCAAGTACCTCGGGATCGTGGTCTGCTCCTCGGTGAGCCGCGAGGCGCAGGGTCGCACCCTGGTGGCTCTGGTGGTCACCGCCGAGGCGGCGCTCCTCGCCTTCGCCGTGGCGCCGGGTGGATGGAAGGTGGCAGCCATGTTCGTGAACGGCCTCCCCCTGGGGATGGTCTGGGGGCTGGTGGTCCGCTATCTGGAGGGCCGCCGCGCTTCCGAGCCGCTCCTGGCCTTCCTCTCCATCTCCTTCATCGTTGCCTCTGGAGTGATGAAGGACATAGGGCTGTGGGTCATGAACGGCCGCGGGGTCCCGGAGGTGTGGATGCCCGCCGTGGTGGGCGCCCTCTTCCTGGCCCCCTTCGTCGTGTCCGTGAAGGTCCTCGAGTCCACGGCCGAGCCCGACGCCCTCGACCGGGCCGAACGGGTGCCGCGCCGGGAGATGACGGGCCGGGAGCGCACGGCCTTCCTCCGCCGATACGGCGTCGGGCTCACCCCGCTCATCGCCGTGTTCTTCTTCCTGACCGCGTACCGGGATTTCCGGGACAATTACGGCGTGGAGATCTTCGGGGCGCTGGGGTACACGGGCGTCCCGGGCCTCTTCCTCCGCTCCGAGCTCCCCGCAGCGGCGGCGGTGATGGGCGCCCTGGCAGCGCTGGGGCTGGTGCGGAGCAACCGCCGGGGTCTCATGGCCGTGTACGCCCTCATGGTAGCGGGGCTGGCGGTGGTGGGCGCCTCCACCCTCCTCTTCCTGGCGGGAGGGAGCAGCGGGATGACGTGGATGGTCGCCGTAGGGGTGGGATCGTACCTGGCCTACGTTCCTGTGGGGGCGGTCCTCTTCGACCGGTTCGTGGCCGCCGGCGGCACCGCGGGGACGGCGGTGTTCGGGATCTACGTCGCCGATGCCGTGGGGTACACCGGCTCGGTGCTGGTCCAGCTGTACCGGGACCTGGCCCAGGGCGGGACGACGCGTCTGGCCTTCTTCGAGACCTTCTCGCTCCACCTCGCCGGTTGGGGAAGCCTTCTCCTGGTCCTCTCGGCGCTCCTGGTGTGGCGGGCCCTGCCCCGAGGCGACCCCGTGCGGGGGGGGAGTCCTGCGGAACCGGCCTAAGCAGTCTCGACCTCGGCGATGCACTCCTCGACGATGTCCAGGGCGCGGTCCATCTCCGCGCGCGTGATCGTCAGCGGCGGGGTGAGCGTGAGGACGTTCCCCATCGTCACCTTGAAGCTGAGCCCCTTCTCCAGCGCCCGGTACATCACGCGCTCGGCGGCGTCGCGGGCAGGCTCGCGGGTGCGGGCGTCCCCGATCAGCTCGATGCCGAGCAGCAGGCCCAGCCCCCGGCCTCCCCCCACGATGGGGTACCTGGCCTTCATCTCCTCGATGCGGCCGAGCGCGTGCTCACCGAGCACGCGGGCGTTCTCCAGGAGCCCATCCTCCTCGATGCACTCGAGGGTCGCGAGCCCGGCCGCGCAGGCGACCGGGTTCTTCTCGTGCGTGTAGTGCCCCAGCGCGCGATCCGACATGACGTCCAGGTCCTCGCGCGCGAGCAGGGCCGCGAGGGGCATGACGCCGCCGCCCAGGCCTTTGCCGATCACGAGCATGTCCGGCACGATGCCATAGTGCTCGCACGTGAACATCCTGCCGGTCCGACCCAGGCCGTGGGGGATCTCGTCCAGGACGAGCAGCGCGCCGTGACGGTCACAGGCGGCGCGGACGATCCTCCAGTAGTCCGGCGGGGGGATGTAGGGGATGCTGCGCACCGTCTCCGCCACCACGGCGGCGACGTCGCCCTCCTTCTCCAGGACGTACTCCACGTAGCGGGCGCACTGCAGCGAACACGGTGACCCGCACTCGAACGGGCAGTGGGAGGGATCGGGCGGCGGCACGTGCTCGGCTCCCGGAAGCAACGGCCCCATGCCCCGGCGGAAGATCGCCTCGCCGCCCACCGAGATGGCGTCCAGGGAGGCGCCGTGGAAGGAGTCCCACATGGAGATGGTCTTGAAGCGGCCCGTGGCCACGCGGGCGAGCTTCAGGGCCATGCCGATGGCGGTGGTCCCGCCCGGAGCGAAGAGCACCTTGTTCAGGTCGCCGGGCGCGAGCTGGGCCAGCTTCTTCGCCAGTCGGATGGCCGGGGTGTTGGTGTACCGCCGCGTGCAGAACGGAAGCTCGTCCAGCTGGGCCTTGATGGCCTCGATGACGCGCCGATTCCGGAAGCCGACCTGGTGGACGTTGTTGCCGTGGAAATCCATGTAGCGCCGGCCCTGGAGATCCTCGACATAGATCCCGTCGCAGCTCCGGAGCACGTTCAGGCAGGGCGTGGACAGCGACTGATGCAGGAAATACCGGGCATCCTCGTCCAGCCAGGCCCGGGTCTCCGGATCCAGGTTGTCCGCCAGCCACTCCTCGCGGCGCGGCGAGCGGTTCAGGTCACCCTCGGACTCGAATCCGGACACGTCGTCCCCCCGCTCGCCCCCCTCGCTCCCTTCCGGGTCGGTCAAGGGCGCTCCCCGCGGGCGAGGCGCGCATCGATCTCGTCGAGGAGCGGCGCGACGTCGGCGATGCCGTCCACGACGTAGTGGGCGCCGGCCTGGGCCATGCGCTTGTAGGCGCGCGCCATCCGGGCGTCGCGCACTTCCGGGTCCAGAGCGGCGATCTCCTCCTCCGTCAGCCCCATCTCGTTGCCGGTCTTGGCCAGGCCGATGGTCCACATGCCCGCGTTCAACCCCTCCTCGATGTCGGGCAGCGTGTCCCCGACCTTCACGAACGCTTCCATGGGATAGATCTGCAGGTCGATGGCGTTCTGGAGACACATGAACGGATGCGGCCGGCCGGCGGGCACCTGGGACGCGCACACCGTCGCGTCGGGAACGTAGCCGCGCCGTTTCGCCTCGTCCTGGAGGATCGCCATCATCTCCTCCGTGTAGCCCGTGGTGGAGCCGACCTTCAGCCCACGGCGCCGGAACTCCGCCACCGCCTCGAGCGTGCCGGGGATCAGGTCGGCGTAGCGGGCCAGGCACTGCAGCTGCAGCGGGACGAAGTCCTCGAACATGGCCTCCACGTCGGCCTCGGTGGGCCGGCGTCCGTGCTTTCGCTCCCAGCGCTCGGCGACGGCTTCGTTCTTCGTGATCTGCCGGATGTGGACCTTCTTGTGGGCGCCCATCGGCTCACGGGCCTCGTCGACCGTGATCTCGACGCCCTTCCGCTTGAAGACGTCCATGAACACGACGGCCGGGGCCATGCACCCGTAGTCCATGGTGGTGCCGGCCCAATCCAGCAGCACGGCCTTCAACGGTCCCCGATACGACCTGTGAAATACGAATTCCATGGTTGTCTCCGTGAGTGTGCTCGTGGGCCGGGACGCCCGGCCTAGCGGTAGCGGACCGGCACGGCGCATCCCATCTCGCCCAACGTCCCGCGGATCGCGTGAACGAGCTGATCGAGGTCCGCAGGGAACAGGCGGCCGATGTTGCCGATGCGGAAGGTGTCCACCTGCGTCAGCTTGCCGGGGTAGATGATGAACCCGCGCTCGCTGAGCTTGCGGTAGAAGGAATCGAACGAGAACGCCGGATCGGCCGGCGTCTTGAAGGCCGTGATGATGTGGCTCTGCACCGCAGGAGGAAGGAACACCTGGAAGCCCAGCTCGCGCATCCCCGCCACGAGCGTCTCGTGGTTGCGGAGGTAGCGTGCGCCACGTCCCACCACCCCGCCCTCCTCTTCGATCTCCTCCAGGGCCTGCCTGAACGCCAGCACGGCATGCGTGGGTGGCGTGTAACGGAACTGGCCGTTCTTCTCGAAGCCCTTGAGCTGGCTCAGCAGGTCCAGGCTCAGGCTGCGCGCGTACCCCTCGCACGCCACGAGCACGCGGCGCCGGCACAGGACGAACGCGAAGCCCGGAACCCCCTCGACGCACTTGTTGGCCGAGGAGATCAGGAAGTCGATGCCGCACGTCTCGAAGTCGATGGGGATGGCGCCGAAGCTGCTCATCGCGTCCACGATGTTGATCTTGCCGTGCTTGCGGACCACGCGCCCGATCGCTTCGATGGGGTTGAGGATGCCCGTGGTGGTCTCGCAATGGACCCCGGCGACGTGCGTCACGGTCGGATCGCCGGCGAGCAGATCGTCGAGCGCGGCCGGGTCCGCAGGCTGATCCTCGGCCGTGCGCAGGACCGCGTGGGCGATCCTGGCGTGCTTCAGCATCTGCACGATCCGCTCCCCATACGCGCCGTTGGCCAGCACCACCACCTTGCCGTCCGCCGGCACGCAGGTCTGGAGCACGGCCTCCACCCCGAACGTGCCGCTGCCCTGCAGGAGCACCGCCTCCCACCCGCCCTCCCGCGACACGCCGGCCAGCGCCAGGAGCCGCTCCCGCACGTCGGCCACCAGCGCGTTGAACTCGAAATGCCAGGAGCCGGCGTCGTGCAGCATGGCCTGCTTGACGCTGAGGCTCGTGGTGAGCGGGCCGGGGGTGAAAAGCAGCTTGTCCTTCGCCGTGGGCAATCCAGCCCGAGCCGTCGCGGAGTCGGCTTCTGTCTTGGTGGTTTCCATGGGGCCACTCTAACCCCTGCCCGTCCGTTTGGCACGGCCGGCCACCGTTGACGCTCGGTCACACCGCCCCATGTGTTCGCCACCTGGCCATGGGGGATGACCGACGACCAGCTCCGCTGGCCCGAATCGCGCCATCCAACCCGTAGCCCCGGGACTCCCCGTGGTCGGTGAGCTCGGTGACCCCGTAGCCGAGGCGAAGCACGAAGGCGGCATGGACCAGGTCGCGGTTGCTCCCGGCCACTTTCCCCACGGCGGTCCGGTCCCGACATTGCCACGTCGGCACGGCTTCTCTTCGGAGGCACAATGTACACACGATCCACGACGGCCCTCGGACTGCTCCTCGCGTGCACCCTGAGCGCCCACGCTGACGGTCAGGAACCGCGACCCGCACCGGCCGCCGCCGCGCTCCGGAGCGGCGAGGTGAGCCTCACCTACCTGGGCAATGCGGGCTGGGAGATCACGGATGGGCGCAAGATCATCCTGGTCGACCCGTTCCTCACCCAGTTCGCGCGTTGGACGCCCTCCGGTCCCGCGCCCGACATCGGCCCGAACGAGCCCTATCCCGCGGACACCGCGCTGATCAACGCGCACGTCCAGCGCGCCGACTACGTCGTGATCACGCACGGACACTCGGATCATGCGCTGGACGCCGGCTACATCTCGCGGCGCACCGGTGCCGTCATCATCGGCCATGAGACGGCGGCCAACCTGGCGCGCGCGTACGACGTGCCGGACAGCGCGCTGATCACCGTGATCGGCGGCGAGGACTACGAGTTCGGCGACTTCTCCCTGCGCGTGATTCCCAGCATCCACAGCGCGCTCGACAAGAAGCGCTACTACAACAACACGCGCGGCCTCGTCGGCACGGCACCGCGCGGGCTGCACGCGCCGCTCCTACGCAAGGACTACGTGGAAGGCGGCAGCCTTGCCTACCTGCTGCGCATGGGCGGGCACGAGATCCTGATCATGGGCTCGATGAACTTCATCGAGCGCGAGATGGAGGGGCTCCGTCCTGACATCGCCTTGGTGGGATCCAACAGCCAGCGTCTCGAGATCCATGACTTCACGGGCCGGCTGTTGCGCGCGCTGGGCGAACCGGCGGTCGTCATCCCCACGCACGCCGATGCCTACGGCAACCCGAATCCGTCGGCGGCGGACCTCGCCGACCGCGAGCGGTTTCGACAGGAGGTCGCGGCTGCTTCACCGGCGAGCCGCTTCATCAGGCCCACGTGGTTCGAGCCGATCGTCGTGCCGGCGCGCTCGCCCGAAGTCCGGGCGGCCGGCGCCCCGGCCTCGGGCCGGCAGCTCGTGAGCCCTCCGGGTATCTCGCCGCTGGTGCCGGCGTACTCGGTGGCCGTCCGCAACGGCGACCGCGTCTTCGTGTCGGGCATGACGGGCTTCAAGCCGGGGACGCAGGACATCGTCGAAGGCGGCGTGCCTGCACAGACGAGACAGACGCTGGAGAACATCCGCACGGCACTCCAGGCCGCGGGCGCGACGATGGCGGACGTCGACGAGTGCACCGTCTTCCTGACGGACATGGCCGACTACGCCGCGATGAACTCCGCCTACATCGAGTTCTTCCCGGTCGATCCGCCCGCGCGTGCGACGCTGGCCGTCACCGCGCTGCCGAGGCCCGCGGCCCGCGTGGAGATCAAGTGCAGCGCGGGATTCCGGAGGCGCTGAGGACAGCCGAGAAGCAACCGGGAATGCGCACCGTGAAGCGCTCGTCCGCCGGGCCGCTGCTGGCGCTGCTCGGCTGCGCCCTCATCGCCCTGCCGGCACGAGGCCAGGTCAGCGAGCCGCGGTCGTTCGGCCGCGTGCTCTTGCTGGAGTCCACCAGCGAGACTTCGGCGAGCGTCAGCATCGGTGACGTGGACGCCGACGGCACGCCCGACGTGGTGCTCGCCAAGGGGCGTCACTGGCCGCTCACCAACTTGGTGCTCCGCAACGACGGCAAGGGGCATTTCACCACCGAGAACCTGGCTGACGCGCCGGACCGAACCTACTCGGCCGCGCTCGCCGACCTCGACGGCGACGGCGATCTCGACATCGTCGTCAGCAACGACCGACCCGACCGCAAGCTCGTCTACCTCAACGACGGCACGGGGAAGTACCACGTCGCGGGCACCTTCGGTCAGCCCGACTGGTCCACGCGCTACGTGACGGTGGCCGACTTGAACGGCGATGCACGCCCTGATCTCATCGTCGCCAATCGCAGCTCCAACCCGGCCGACCCGCGGCCGAGCTTCGTCTGCCTCAACGACGGCGTCGGTTCGTTTCCCGCCTGCGAGCCGCTCGCCACGCAGTCGGCGACGATCATCGTCGCCGCCGACCTCGATGGCGACGGCAGGATCGACCTGTTCGTGCCGCACCGCGAC
Organism: Gemmatimonadales bacterium; assembly: GCA_041309665.1. Classification (GTDB taxonomy): domain Bacteria; phylum Gemmatimonadota; class Gemmatimonadetes; order Longimicrobiales; family Gaopeijiaceae; genus SZUA-318. The sequence goes on from JBFYZE010000072.1 coordinate 20,572, forward strand.
GGCGGGCAGAACCTGATCTTCTGGAACGACGGAGCGGGCCGCTTCACCGGCGCAGGGACGCCTGTGGGACCGGCCGCGTCGCACATCCGCGCGGCGGTGGCCGCGGACATCGACGGCGACGGCGCTTGTGACCTCGTCGTCGGTGACGAGAAGGAGGGTCTGTTCCTCTACGCCGGAGCAGGCCGCCGTGCCTTCGAGTCGCCGGTGACGCTCGACGCGAGCACGGGCGCGCCGTATTCCATCGGCGTGGCCGACCTGAATCGCGATGGAAGGCCCGACATCGTCGTCGGGCGGCAGGAAGCCGTGGGATCGATCTTCTTCAATGAGGGCGGCAGCCAGCCGGTGTTCAGCGAAGCGTCGTGGAATGATGGCAAGGGCTCGGTGTATGGCGTGGCCATCGCGGATCTCGATGGCGACGGCTGGCCCGACATCGCGGCGGCACGCTCCGACGCACCCAACGGCATCTGGTTCAGCGGAGCAGAACTTCGGCCCGCACATGGAGCAGAAGCGGGCCACCCTCGCGCCTTCCACATTGCGTCGTCCCACTCCTGTGCCCGGGGATGCCCCTTGGCCAGGTCGGCGGCGTGGGCGGTGAGCTTGAAGGTGACGACCCCCTGCTCGCACTGCTCGACCTGCGTGTCGCGGCAGATCTCCCAGGTGGGCTCCTCGGGGACCGCAACTGCCGGGCACCCCCGGAAGCGCTCCTGAGACTTGACATAAAACAGCATCTGTCACTTGATTACACACATCGTCTTTTACTTACCATACCGCGGCACGTTTTACGTGAGATGACGCGGATCCCGTAGGACGCGGGCCTCCTTCATGAGCGCGCCCAAAGAGAAGCTCGCCGCCTCCCTCAGCATCCTAGCCGGGCTGCAAGGGCAGGGCCGGCGTGTCTTCCAGACATCGGAACTCAGCCGCACGCACCGGGAGCGGCTGGCGCGCAACGGCTTCATTACGCCCGTCATCCGCGGGTGGTGGATGCTCGCCAACCCCGACGCCCAGCCCGGCGACACCACAGCCTGGTACGCCTCGTTCTGGGAGTTCTGTGCCCGTTACGCCACCTTCCGCTTCGGCCAGGACTGGCACCTCGCCCCCGACCTTTCTCTGCTACGCCATGCGGAGGCCACGGCGATCCCCAGGCAGGTCATCCTCCACACCCCGTCCGGGACGAACAACCAGATCGGCCTACCCTTCGGCACCAGCATCTTCGACTACCGGACGCCGCCCTTCGAGGCCTCCCACGTCGTGATGCGCGAGGAGCTGCGGCTCCTGACGCCTGCCGTTGCCCTCGTGCGCGTGCCCGCGTCCTTCTTCCGGCGTCATCCACTCGAGGCCGCGGTCGCCCTCACCCGCGTCGGCGACGTCGGCGAGCTGCTCCACGTGCTGCTCGCGGGCGACCACTCGACCGTCGCCGGCCGCCTGGCGGGAGCCCTTGAGCACGTGGGCCGCGCCTACGACGCCCGGGAGGTGGTCCGCGCCATGGTTCAGGTCGGATACGATGTGCGTGTCACCGATCCGTTCTCCGCCGGCCATGCCGCAGGGCCCCTGCCCAACGCCCAGCCCCCCATCGTCACCCGGCTCACCAGGCTCTGGGCCTTCATGCGCGGACCCGTCCTCAACCTCGTTCCAGCCCCGCCCGACGGACGGGTCGATGCCGGGGCCTACCTGCGCTCCGTCGAGGGAGTCTACGACCAGGATGCCTACCACTCGCTTTCCATCGAGGGGTACCGCGTCACGCCGGAGCTCATCCATCGCGTGCGTGAGGGTCGCTGGGACCCTGAGCGCAACGAGGCCGACCGCGCCACCCGCGATGCCCTGGCCGCCCGCGGGTATTGGTTGGCATTCCAGGAAGTGAGAGGGGCGGTGGAACGCATCCTCGCCGAGCCTGCCCGCGCCGCCGACATCGTCCGGGAGGCTCATCGGGATTGGTACCGCGTGCTCTTCCAGCCCGCCGTCACCGCCGGCATGCTCGATGCCTCCGAGTTGGCCGGGTACCGGCGCCATGCCGTCTACATCCGCAACTCGCGCCACGTCCCGCCCCGCAGCGAGACGGTGGGCGATGCCGTGGCGGCCCTGTTCCGGCTCATCGCCGAGGAGGAGGAGCCCGCCGTGCGCGCGGTGCTCGGCCACTGGATGCTCGGCTACATCCACCCCTTCCCCGACGGGAACGGCCGGATCGCGCGCTTCCTCATGAACACTCTCCTGGCCGCCGGGCGCTACCCGTGGGTCGTGATCCGCACCGAGGAGCGCGACCCGTACATGGACGCCCTCGAGCGCGCCAGCACGGACCACGATATCGGCCCGTTCGCCGCCTTCCTCGGCGAACGGATGCGCCGCGCCATGGACGGCGGGGCTGGGGGGATCGTCCCGGACTGCTGAGGGCGAGGTCCAGGGACCGCCCCCCGCGTAGATCCAGGACAGCCCGAAGGCCCCTCTCCACGCCCAGCCGGCCGGCCGTTCCGGGGGTCCACGGCCGGCGTCCCGCCGCGGCATGGATGCGCCCCGATTGCGCTGCCATCCTCCCCCGGAGCGCCACCCCACCCGGGGCCCCAACCTCTCTTAACGTTGCTGTGATGTAATGATGTGATTACACTTCGATCCATGATCCGCACGCAGATCCAGCTGTCGGACGAGCAGGCCCGGCGGGCGAAGGCGATGGCGCACCGGGAGGGCGTCTCCATGGCCGAGATCGTCCGACGGGGGCTCGATCGCCTGATCGCCGAGGAGGAGCCGTCCCGCGCCGATCGCTGGGCGGAGGCCGAGGCTCTGGTCGGCGCCTTTCTCGATGCGGCCGGCGCGCGCGACGTGGCAGCCCGCCACGACGCCTACCTGGACGAGGCATACCGTTGAGCCCCGTCTTCTTGGACACGTCGGGGCTCTACGCCCTGATGGTCGCGTCCGACGCCTTCCATGAGCGGGCGCGCACGGCATTCGGCGTCCTGCGGCGCGAAGAAGCGCGGATGGTGACGACGTCGTACGTGCTCGTCGAGACGTACGCCCTGCTCCAGCACCGGGTGGGATGGGAGGCGGTCGACGCGCTCCGCCGCCGTTTTGCGCCTCTTCTCGACGTGGTGTGGATCGATGAGCCCATCCACGAGCGGGCCCTCGACCACCTGCAGGAACGCGGGGCGACCTCCGTGAGCCTCGTCGATGCGACGTCATTCGTCGTGATGCGGGCTCGTTCGGTCGGGTGCGCGTTCGCCTTCGATGCCCACTTCACGGACGAAGGGTTCGCCACCGTCGCGTAGCCTGAGGCTACCCCCCCGCCTCCACGTACAGCTCCCCGCCCTTCTCCCGGAACCCCTCGGCCTTCTCCCTCAGCCCCTCCTCGATCGCCTCCACCGTCTCCATCCCGTGCTCGGCGGCGAACCGGCGGACGTCCTCCGTGATGCGCATGGAGCAGAAGTGGGCCACCTTCGCCCCCTCGGCGGGGAGCGTCTCGTCGTGGTACGACTCGGCAGGGAACGTCATGGACGGGCGTGCCCCGCCACTCGGTTCGGCGCCGCGATCGGCCGCTACTCGGACAGGGAAGCGACGTCGACGAGGAGTGCACGTGCAGCCCTGCGGCCCGATGTGCTCTGCCTCGCGGCCGGGTACTCGCGCATCCAGCGCCCCCGCAATGGTGGGCGCGATGCCCCGAACAGCAAGCGCGCTACCGGTTGGCGGAAGAACGTGGGTCGTGCAGGGCCGTCGGGTCGGGGCGCCCGTCAACCGCCCGGATGGTATACCCGCTCGGTGTGCCCCTTGAGTTGCGACGGATAGAAGTACACGGTGCGCAGATTGCCCGTGGCGTACCGCTCGGCCTGGTCATTGAAGTGTGGCGAGTTCACATCGCCGCTCTCGCCCCCCGCCGTCACCGCCCGGGCGCGCAGGCTGTCGCCAAACTCCACCACCGCCACGAAGCTGTTGCCGCTGGTGCCATACCACTTCTTGGTGTTGGGATACGCCTGGGCGCCGAAGCTGGCCAGTGACCCGAAGCGCCCGGACGTGAACGGCACCGCGATGCTCGGTTTCGCGTCGTCGAATCGCGGCTCGATGTCGTTGTTGAACCGCTGGAATCGGTTGATGTCGCCCCACGGCGTCTGCCAGTTCCCGAAGTCGGCCGCCAACTTGTCGGACGCCGCAGCCAACGACTGCAGCAGGTCCGCGTGCGACGCCCGCTGCGCCACGTAGGTCACGGGCGACATCCCGGCCGCTCTGGCCTCGCTCCCCACGCGACGGAAGACCTCGGTACCCCAGAACACGGCCAGCGATGTGGCCACCGAGTTGATTCCCCACCGATAGTCCCACGCGGCCAGCACGGTCATCTGCTTGGCCAACCTGGTCTTGAGCGCATCCGTGGCCGGCAGCTCGTCGTACGCCTTGACCAGCGACGGGAGCATGGTCTCGAACGCCGGAAGGTAGCTGTCGAACGCCGCAGCCGTGAGCGACGCCATCGTGAAATCCGTACGACCCGGCAGCACGCGCAGCGCGAGATACCCGCGCGGGGTCTCCTCGGTGCCTTGGTCCACGTACACCGGATAGTCGCTTCGCTTGAGACTGCTCGCCCCCGCCGCCGACCAGGGCCAGTTGTTCGCGTTGTACAGCCACCCCGTGGCCGGGTTCACCAGTACCGGCGTCTCGTCGAGGGCCAGCCGTCCCTGGTAGTCGGTGGCTGGATCGCTCCCGTCCACCGGCTTCGTCCAGTCGAAGCCGGTATCGCGCCGCGGGATGTAGTTGGCTGGGAAGTACGCGATGTTCCCCTCGGCGTCGGCAACCATCGTGTTGCCCCCCGAGGGATACACCTCCATGATCTGGCGCATGTCCGCGTAGTTCTTGGCTTTGGTCGTCGTGTACGAGTGGATGAGGTTGTCCACCGGGCTATTCCGCTGGCTGATGCTCACCCACCGGTCGCCGACGCTCCGTACGATAGGCCCGTGTCCGGTGTAGTAGACGGTGAACGTCGTGTCGGCCATGCCGGCGGCGCTCCGGTACGGAACGGTCACCCGAGCCGTCGTCATCGGGACTTCGCGCGCGCCGTGCTTGTACACATACCCATCGCCGCGCTGGGTCACGGTCTCCAGGAACTCGTCCACGTTGTCCACACCGCTCGTCGTGTGCATCCAGCCGAAGGTCTCGTTGAACCCCTGGTGGACGAAGATATGCCCCCAGGTGACCGCGCCGTATGCATTCAGCCCCTCGTCGCTCGTCATCTGAAGCTCCGAGCGGAAGAAGAACGACGTGTGCGGGTTGAGCCACAGCAACGCATGGCCGTTGAGCGTGTTCTTGGGTGCGATCGCGATGCTGTTGGACCCCAAGGGTTCCGACGCTTGCCCGTCGTCCTCCCCCATCCCGTCGCGCCCGGCTGGCATCGGCACCCGCCCATAGAAGGCCGCCAATTCGTCGAGATCCACGTCGCCCCAGGCGCCCTGTCCGGCGCCAAGGCTCAGCGCCATCCAGGGCTCGAAATGCGTGATGACCCGCGGCTTGACCTCCGGATGCTTGTAGAGATAGAAGTTGAGGCCGTCGGCAAATGCGTCCATCAGTTGCTTGAGCCAATCCGGGCTGCCAGTGTACAGCTTCGCCAGCGTATCGGGATGGACGAACAGCTTCGTCCGAAGGTCGCGCCAGATCTGCGACGCGCCCTCCGCCTCGGCCAGTCGTCCCAGGGAATTGATGTAATTGACTTCGATGCGGTTGAAGTCGTCCTCGGCCTGCGCGTACAGTGCGCCGAACACCGCGTCGGCGTCGGTATGCCCCCGCACGTGCGCAATGCCCCAGTCGTCGCGCGTGATCGTGACGCGGCTCGCTCTCTGCTCCCAGCGCGCGATGTCCTGGGGAGTCTGGGTGGCGGCCACCCGCGGAAAGAATGCCGCGGCTGCGGCAACGAGGACAACGAAAATGCGCTTCGGCATGATGAAACCTCGTGCCAGATCGGAAGTCGTGTGAAGATGAGGCCGAACTTGCCCCGCAGAACGGAACCGGGCAAGTCGGTTGCACCCGCGTCGGTTGCCTCGGGTGGGCACGCTACGTCACGTCCGGCCGCAGTTCGAGCTCCGCGTCGAAGCCGGCTTCCCGCGCCTGCGGCGCGGATGGCTTCATCCGGCAGCAGGCCGGTGCTCCTCACCTGAATGAACAGGGGAGGATACCCCGTGAAGTCGCCGAAGAGGGTTCGCCTTCGTCGCGTAACCTGGAGCTTCCGGGGCACGCTGAACGGGACGCTCGTCGCGTCCTTCAGCCCCCCGCCTCAACGTACAGCTCCCCGCCCTTCTCCCGGAACTCCTCCGCCTTCTCCCTCAGCCCCTCTTCGATCGCCTCCACCGTCTCCATCCCGTGCTCGGCGGCGAACCGGCGCACGTCCTCCGTGATGCGCATGGAGCAGAACTTGGGCCCGCACATGGAGCAGAAGTGGGCCACCTTCGCTCCCTCGGCGGGGAGCGTCTCGTCGTGGTACGACTCGGCGGTGACCGGGTCCAGCGACAGGTTGAACTGGTCGCGCCAGCGGAACTCGAAGCGCGCCTTCGACATGGCGTCGTCCCACTCCTGGGCCCGCGGGTGCCCCTTGGCCAGGTCGGCGGCGTGGGCGGCGATCTTGTAGGTGATGACCCCCTGCTTCACGTCGTCCCGGTCGGGGAGCCCCAGGTGCTCCTTGGGCGTCACGTAGCAGAGCATGGCGGTGCCGTACCACCCGATCTGGGCGGCCCCGATGGCGCTGGTGATGTGGTCGTACCCCGGCGCGATGTCGGTGGTGAGCGGCCCGAGCGTGTAGAAGGGCGCCTCGTCGCACCACTCGAGCTGCTTGTCCATGTTCTCCTTCACGAGGTGCATGGGCACGTGCCCCGGCCCCTCGTTCATGACCTGCACCCCGCGCTCCCACGCGATGCGCGTAAGCTCTCCCTGCGTCTTCAGCTCCGCGAACTGCGCCTCGTCGTTGGCGTCCCGGATGGAGCCGGGGCGGAGGCCGTCGCCCAGCGAGAACGCCACGTCGTACGCCCGCATGATGTCGCAGATCTCCGGGAACTTCGTGTACAGGAACGACTCCCTGTGGTGGGCCATGCACCACTTGGCGATGATGGAGCCGCCCCGGGACACGATCCCCGTGAGCCGGTTGGCGGTGAGGGGGATGTAGCGTAGGAGCACGCCGGCGTGGACGGTGAAGTAGTCCACCCCCTGCTCGCACTGCTCGACGAGCGTGTCGCGGTAGATCTCCCAGGTCAGCTCCTCGGGCACGCCGTCCACCTTTTCCAGCGCCTGGTACATGGGCACGGTGCCGATGGCGACGGGCGCGTTGCGCAGGATCCACTCCCGGGTCTCGTGGATGTGCTTGCCCGTGGACAGGTCCATGACCGTGTCGGCGCCCCACAGGGTGGCCCAGCGCAGCTTCTCCACCTCCTCCTCGATGGACGACGACACCGCCGAGTTGCCGATGTTGGCGTTGATCTTCACGGCGAACGCGCGCCCGATGATCACCGGCTCCAGCTCGGGGTGGTTGATGTTGGCCGGGATGATGGCCCGCCCGCGGGCGACCTCGGAGCGCACGAACTCCGGCTCCATCCCCTCCCTCAGCGCCACGAACTCCATCTCCGGGGTGATCTCCCCCTTCCGTGCCCACTCCATCTGGGTGATGGGGCCGCTCCCTCCCTTCAGCGTCGGGCGCAGGAGTGCGTCAGGCATCTCCACCCCGGCGGCGGGAGCGCGCGTGCGCCCGGTCTCGAAGACGTCCCGCTCCCGGATCCAGTCGGCGCGGATCAGCGGAAGCCCTGCGCGCACGTCCCCGCCCCGGGGCCCGCTGCTGTCGTAGACGCGCAGGGGAGCCTCGCCGCCTGAGAGGTGGATCTCGCGCATGGGGACTCGGATCCCCCGCGTGCCGTCCACGTACACCTTCCGTGAGTTGGGGAAGGCGTCGGGGTAGTCGGGCTTCTCGCTCATGGTGCTCCACCTCTTGGCAGGGACTCGGAGGGGAGCGGGGCAGGCAGCCACCATGGGGAGGGTCGTCGACCCTCCGTCGCCGCGCTCCCTCCGCCGGTCTCAACCGGATCAGGTTCCAAGGGTCGTTCTCAATCCCGGTGCGCCGACGGTGTCATGGTCGCCGCACGCCCGGGATGCCCCTGGCGGCTGGATCTAACGTAGGGCGTGATCGCGATCTGGGGAAGCTGGGTGCTTGCGTGCGGCGCCGGAGCGGTGCGGTGTTGGGGCACCCCCCCGCCACGTCCTGCCATGGAGGACCTCATGACGCTCCTGCCCACCTATCCACCCATCAAAGGCTGCCACTACTGGGTCCACCTGAAGGGCGGCCGCGTGGTCGGCCCCTTCCGCCGTGGCTGGTGGGCCCTCGAGCCCAGTCCCGACAGCAGGCCGGGCTCGGAGACCCAGGACGTGGAGCGCTTGCGGTTCGCCTACACGCCTCCCACGGAACGCGGCTCGCTGGGATTCAACCCCGAGGAGATCGACCGGGTCGAAGTCCGGTGCGGTGGGGCCGTGCGGCCCGACCCCGACGTGCAGCTGCTGGACGACGTCATCGACGACATCAAGGCAGCGCTGGACGCATGGAAGGCCGCCAAGCAGGCAGCTCCCACCACCCCGCCCTCGCCCCCGTCGGGCCCCGCGGCTCCCAGGTGCATCCACGGTGAGATGCGCGAGGCGTTGAGTCACACGGAGTCGGGCAACTGGGTCCTGAAGAAGGTGGCCGCGGAGGATCCGTACAAGCACTGGAAGAATGCCGCGAAACACCTGACCAAGAGGGCTGCGGACAAGCTGTGGGACACGGTGGCCAGGTACTTCCAGGTGGGAAGCGCGGCTCACGTGAAGTGCTATGTGTACGCCCACTACGAGCGCACGGTGGTGGAGGTCTACGAGGTGGTGCGGTGCGTCGACGGCGTCTGGGTGAAGCAGGCTCCCCGGAGGGCGAGGACGGTGGTCCGGAGGAAGGTGCGGCTGCACGTCGGCGGCGTGCCGTGCCAGAAGCCTGAGGTCTTCACCCCTCCGAGGGAGATCGCGGAGTTGGAGGGGATTTCCGACTGGGGTTGGATCGAAGAGGAGTGACGCCCGCGCCTGAGGGGCGGGCCTCCTGGGCCGTCAGGCCTGGGGGGGCCGCCCCGACGGCCCCTCAAGCGCCGTGCGCACCGCCCTCACATCCTCCATGAGCGCCGCCAGCGCCAGGAAGAGCCCGCCGAAGAAGAACCCAAAGGTGGCCGCGAAGAGGCCGGCGATCCCGATGGGCGTGAACTTGATGGCGACGAGCTCGGCCACGGACGTGAGGAAGAAGAGCCAGGCCAGGATCCGCAGGAGGAGGAGGATCGGTTTCACGGGGCGCTCCGGTCAGGAGGAAGGAGGTCGAGTATCATGGTCCGCCTGCGTCCCGGAGGAAAGGCGCTGCGCGCCCTCGAGCGCCCACCACCCCCCGGGCTCGAGGATCGCCACCCTGGCCTCGATCCCCTCGCGCGCCAGACGGACCGCGAACCCCTGGGGTGTCTCCCGCGTCCTGAGGAGCGGCGAGCGGGGCTGGAGGCCGAGGTGGATCGGGATCACACACGGAGCCCGGAGCTCCCGCACCGCCTTCACCGCTCCCCGCTCCCCCATGGTCATGGGGATGCGGTACGTCGTGACCGGGAGGAGCGCCACGTCCAGGCGGAAGCGCTCGCCCACCTCCGACATGAAGGGACGGTGGTACGTGTCGCCCGCGAAGTACGCGGTCCCGTCCTCCGCTTCGAGGACGAAACCGACCGTGGTGGCCATGTGCAGCGCGGGCACGGCCGTCACCCGCACGCCCTCCACCGTCCGGCTCTCCCAGGCCCGGACACCGACCACGGTGCGCGCTCCCTTGAGCCGCGTCACCCAGCGGGAGCGCCGGGGCGCGATCACCGGCACCGAATCCGGGAGGCCCCGGAAGTAGGCCCGGTCGGTGTGATCCCAGTGGTTGTGGGAGAGGAGCACCGCATCCACCGGGCCGACGTCCTCGCGGCGCACCCCCGGGAGCGCGACGCGCGCGTAGGCCGGGTTCCCCCACGTGCCGAAGTACGGGTCGGTGAGGAGGCGTGCGCCCCCCATCTCGAAGAGCACCGTGCTGTGGCCGATGAGCCGGATGCGCATGGGTCAGTCCGTGTGGGCGAGCAAGATCATCGAGGTCACCTTGGTGACCGCCATGGCGACGAGGGTCACGAGGAGATCCATCTCGATGCGGCGGTGGACGATCAGCTCGTAGTTGAACCACGCGGCCATGAGCACGATGCCCACGCCCAGGGCGAGGCGGCTCGAGCGGTGGCGGTGGGCGATGAAGCGCTCGTCCAGCGCGTCCATCCCCAGGAGGGAGGCAAGGAGGTCGTCCAACATGGTTCAGTCCTCGAGCTGGAAGAGTTCGTCCACCGTGCACCCGAACACCCGGGCGAAGCGCAGCGCCAGCGGGAGGCTCGGGATGTAGCGCTCGCGCTCGATGGAGTTGATGCTCTGCCGGGAGACGCCCACGCGCTCGGCCAGGTCGCCCTGGGTCATCCCCAGCGCCAGGCGCTTCTCCCGCACGCGGTTGTCGAGGCGCTCTCCCATGACGGCACCGTGCTTCAGAGGTGACAAGTGTGCTTTACACTAACCCGTGGAATCGGAGCTGTAAAGCTTGCTTTCCACCCCTCGTCGCGCAGGACGTCCCCACGCCCGGGCGGCCTGCCGGCGAAGCCCTCTTGCCATATATATCGGCATCCATATATTTCTATTATGCGATCCACGACCCCCGTGGGGTCCCTACGCGAGGCATCCAGGAACATGGCCGTTATCGACGTGACCGACGCCACCTTCGACGAGCAGGTGGCCAAGACCGAAGGCGTCACCGTGGTGGACTTCTGGGCCCCCTGGTGCGGCCCGTGCCGGATGGTGGGTCCGGTCATCGAGGAGTTGGCCGAGGAATACGACGGGAAGGTCCGCTTCGCCAAGGTGAACGTGGACGAAAGCCCGGAGACCGCGGGCGCTTTCGGGATCCGCTCCATCCCAACCATCGGCTTCTTCCGGAACGGAGAGCCGGTGGGCGGCGTGGTGGGCGCCTACCCCAAGGACGCGCTCCAGCAGCTGATCGACGACATCCTGGCCAAGAAGGAAGACCCGGCCTGACACCTCCCGGCCCATGAGGACCCTCCACGACCCGGCGGCACGCGCCGCCCTGCACCGACGCCTCGGCGCCCTCCGGCCCGACTCCCCACGCCGCTGGGGGCGCATGAGCGCGCACCAGGCCGTCTGCCACCTGGCGGACTCGATGCGCGCGGTGCTGGGCGCCCGCCCCATCCCCCCCATCCCCAACTTCCTGGTGAAGACGCTGGGGCGGGTCTTCGCACTCTGGACGCCGCTGCCCTGGCCGAGAGGCACGCCCACGGCTCCGCAGGTGGACCAGGTGGCCGGAGGCGGCACGCCCCCGGGCGACTTCGCGCGGGATGTGGCGGAGTTGGAGGCGCTGATGGACCGCTTCGCCGCCACCGACCCGGTGGCGCTCCATCCCCATCCGGTGTTCGGGCGGCTCACCCGTGGCGAGTGGGGCCGGTGGGCGTGGCGCCACGCCGATCACCACCTGAGGCAGTTCGGGGCGTAATCGGGATAGGGGGCAGCCGGTGATCCCGGCTGTCCCCCTCCCACACCACCGGACATGCGGGTCCGCATCCGGCGGTTCGGAGTGTTGAGGTAGGGGCGTCAGGCCAGCCCTGGTACTCC
>JBFYZE010000073.1:0-5454 GCA_041309665.1 Gemmatimonadales bacterium
AGACCAGGTGGGCGTATTCGTGGACCGATTCCAACGGGCTGGCCGGGTTGAGGAGCAAGCGCATCTCGTCCTTCGCCGGCGTGTAGCCGGTCGCGCCCGGGTAGATCCGGCCCGCGCCGCCCGCATCGCGCGGTTCCAGTCGTTCCTGTGGGACTGCGCCCACAAGGCCACCCGGATGCGCGGCATCTCCGTGACGCGCAGATGACCCTCGATCCTCTGGGCGTTGCTCCTGAGGACGTCGAGGATCCCCGTGACGTCGGCGTCGGAAACGCCCTCGTGGGCAAGGACGAGGAACTCGCCCGCCTCGATGGTCCGGGGATCGCCGTCGGGCTCCGTCGCCGACCCGCCGCACGCTGAACGCTGCGTGTGGTGCGGGGCGAGTGGTGGTCTCGGCCATCAGCTTCCGCGAGATCGGCCAACTCGAGCACCGGGAGTTCGTGGAGTTCCCGGGCGGGGGGCGTGAATGGCTGCGCAAGGCCATCGAGATCCCCGGCATCGCGCTTGAAGAGCTCGACGCCTGGACTGCCTACGAGAGCGCGAGCTTGGATGGACCCACCAGGGACCCCTGGGATCAGTTGCTGGTCCAGACCAACACGCGGCTCGGGACCACGTTCGTCACGCGCGACCGCGGCATCCTCCGGTACGCGAAGAAGAAGGGCATGCCGGTGCTGGATGCGCGCCGGTAGTTCCCGGGCGTGGCGTCCCCTCCCCGACGAGCTCCCGCGCGCCTCAGCCCAGGACGTGCGGCCCGACGAGCTCCACGGTGCGGCGCGCGCTGCTGCGCGCTCGCTCCGCGTCCTGGCGCGAGTAGAATCCCGACGGCGTGAGATCCTCGGCGCCGTAGAAGGCCAGCTCGCGATCGCGCCGGAGCTCCCTCGAGGCCCGGACCAGGGTGGGTAGCTCGGGCACCAGATCCGCGGGGAGACGGGCGCGCTCAGCTTCGAGCACCTCGGATACGTCGTGCACGCGGGGTGGGGCGACGCCGCAGGCCCGCAGGAGCCCCTTCAGCGCCAGCTCCACGGCCTCCTGGGACTCCCGCACGACGTCGGCCCAGCTCTCCGCGTCGAAGAACACGTCGAGGGCGCGGACTCTCACGCCGGCGCGGCGCACGTAGTCGGCCGCCAGGTCCATGTTGCGCATCCTCAGGTCGCTCCCACCCAGTAGGGTTGGCCATGGACGCGCCGCCGGGCGAGCTCCCCCGCGACGATCCGTCTCCTGACCTCCGCCAGCCGCTTGGAGACCGTCAGGTCGTGCTCGAAGAGCACCACGCCATCGAGGGCCGCCTCCGCCCAGAGGCCGGTGAGCGGCTCGCCGGGCCCGGGGAGGTGCACGAAGTGGGCTTCCACCCGCCGTCCCTCCCAGGACAAGGGCTCGCCGTCCCAGGCGCGGTAGAGGTCCCTCACGATGGACACCTCGTCGTCCACGATCACGAGGAGGTCCAGGTCCGACCCGTCGGCCAGCTCGTCCCGCGCCCACGAGCCGAAGACCACGATCCCTCGCAAGGCCGTGCCGAACCGCGCCGACGCCCTCTGCACCACCTCCGCCGCGGGCCCCGGCAGGCTCGCCGCGGGGAGGGCCAGCTTGCGTGCGCAATAATCGTTGAGTGAAAGCCCTTCCCGGCGCGCCGCCTCGCGCAGCGCGGCGTGGAGGCCGGGCGCGATACGGAGAACGAAACGCCCAGACGGAGGAGGCTGGGTGATATCATACATGGTGCAATTATAGTACTATGCCCCCCGGTGCCGGACAAGGCAAGGTAGCCCAGGCCCCGTCGGAGCCCGGTTCAGAGGCCGCGCTGGCTCGCGTGCCACGCCGCGAGCACCTCGGCCTCCCGCTTCATGCCGATCCCGTTGACCTCGCCGTTCAGCGTCCGCAGCTGCTCCGCCTCGGGGCGGGTCTTGTGCCAATCCAGCGTGTCCTTCGCGGTCACGGCCACGGGCCGGAAGGTGAGCCCCGCTGCGATGGCCTTCTCGGCCTTGCGCCGCTGGTAGCCGGCGGTGCGGCCGACCGGCGGCTGCCAGACGGTCATGTGGCGCCAGGGGCGCACCTCCTGCTGCTGCAGGAACTCCCATGGCACCCAGGTGAACTGGGCGCCGGCGGTGGTCACGGCTTTCACCCCGTAGAGCATCTCCGCGATGGTCATGGGGTGCGCCGGCCCGACCGCGTTGTAGAGACCCAGCACGCGGTTCTCCGCCACCCGCACCATCCACTCCGCCAGGTCGCGGGCGTCGATGAACTGGCAAGGGTCGTCCGGCTTGTCCGGCGCGAGCACCTCGCCGCCCTGGTCGATGCGCGCGGGCCACCAGGTGAAGCGGTCGGTACGGTCGAGGGGGCCGACGATGAGACACGGCCGGATGACCGTCCACATGTCGGGGTACGTCCGGCGCACCTCCTCCTCGGCCCGCACCTTGAGGTGGCCGTAGTACTGGGACGAGTGCTGCGGGTCGAGGGTGTACGGGTCCACGTCGGTCGGGAGCTGCTGCACCGGGCTGCTCTCGTCGATCCCGATGATGCTCTGGTCGCTGTAGACCGAAGTGGTCGAGATGAAGACGTAGTGCTTCACGTTCCCGGCAAGGTACTTGCCCGCGTTCCGCACCCAGGCGGGGAAGGTCGTGGGGTTGTCCAGCACCACGTCGAACTGCTTCCCCTCCAGGGCGCTCGTGTCGTTGTTGAGGTCGCCGACGAGCTCCTCCGCCACCCTCCCGCGGAACATCCCCGGGCGCGTCCGGTTGCGGTTGAACAGCGTCACCCGGTGCCCCCGGGCGATGGCGTACTCCACCTGCTCGGGGCCGGTGAACCCGGTGCCGCCGAGGATGAGCATGTTCAGGGAGACCGGGGCCCTGGTCACCGGCTTCGGCGACCAGACCGCGTCGGCTCCGGGAGGCGCGGCGTGGGCGAGGTCGGGGAGGACGCCGAGCCCGGCGGCGCCACCGACGGCGGAGACGGTCTTGAGGAAGGAGCGGCGGTCGGTGGCCATGGTGTCTCCGGGCGAGGTGTCGGGGGTGGGCGTGCGTGGGCGCGGCCCGGCCGGGCCGCGCCCTGATAGCCTACGCTTCCCGCAGCTCCATGGCTACGGGAACCCGGCCACGGTTGCGCGGAACCGCCTGGACCCCGAGGATCCTTCCTGTTGTCCGGCCCGGGGGAGAGGCCTCCCGACTCCTGCCCCGGGCATGCGCCCATTTCCCGGGAGGGCACCATGTCCCGCTCGTTCTCGCTTCGCGCACTCTCCGCCATCTTCCTCGCCTCGACGCTCTCCGCCTGCTCCGGTGACGGGGGCACCCCCGCCGCAGAGACGGAGGAGCAGCTCCTGGCCAGGGCCCGGGCCATCCACGAACGGGTGATCACCCTGGACACCCACATCGACATCCTGGGGACCTGGGGCACGCCCGAGCTGAACCCCTGTGGGCCCACGAACCTGAAGGTGGACCTCCCCAAGATGGTGGCCGGAGGCCTCAAGGTGACCTTCCCGGCCGTGTACGTCGGGCAGGGTCCCCGGACACCCCAGGCCTACCGTGAGGTCAAGGCGACGGCACTGGACAAGTTCGCCGCCATCCACCGTGTGGCCGAGGAGATGTGCCCCGACCAGGTGGAGATCGCCTACCGGGCCGACGACGTGGAGCGCATCGCGGCCACGGGCAAGCGGGTCTACGTCGCCGCCATCGAAAACGGCTACGTCCTGGGCACCGACCTCTCCATGGTGAAGCAGTACTACGATCTCGGCGCCCGCTACATCACCCTCACCCACTCGGGGCACAACGACATCGCCGACTCCTCCACGCCCCGGGAAGGCCCGGCCGAGGAGTGGGAAGGGCTCTCTCCCTTCGGTGAAGAGGTGGTGAAGGAGATGAACCGCCTCGGGATCATGGTGGACCTGTCCCACGTCTCGGACAACACGGTCCGCGACGTGTTCGCGTTGTCCGAGGCGCCGGTCATCGCCTCCCACTCCGGCGCCCGGGCGCTGGCGGACGCGCCCCGCAACCTGAGCGACGAGCTGCTCCAGGGCCTCAAGGAGAACGGGGGCGTGATCCAGATGGTGGCCCTGGCCAGCTACCTCAAGGTGGACCCGCCGGAGCGCACCGCGGCCATCGATTCGCTCCGGGCTTCCCTCGGCTTCGCGGACCGGGCCACCGTGCGGAGCTTCACCGAGGCCGACCGGGCCGCGTACCAGGCCCGCATGGACTCGGTGCGGCCCCAGTACGAGGCCCGCATGGCCGAGATCGACGCCCAGTGGCCGCCGGCGGACCTGAAGACGTTCGTGGACCACATCGACCACGTGAAGAGCCTCATCGGCCTGGATCACGTGGGGATCGGCACCGACTTCGACGGCGGCGGCGGCATCCCCGGCTTCAACGACGCCAGCGAGGCCCTCGACGTCACGGTGGAGCTGGTGCGCCGCGGCTACACCGAGGAGGAGATCGCCAAGATCTGGAGTGGGAACCTGCTGCGGGTGTGGCGCGAGGTGGAGCGGGTGGCGGCGGAGAAGCAGGCCGCGGGCTCGTAGGCGCGGCGCGTCATACCCGACCGCAGCGAGGTGAAGGGCCCGCCGGGGGAGTCGCCCCTGCGGGCCCTGGTGCCAAGACGGCCGTGGAGCTGTCCAAGCGAGGCAGCATAGGTCGATGCACCATTCAAAGGAGCTTGATCATGACGCAGAAGGAGCCTGCTCAACCTTCCTGCCTTGATCCCGCGAGTCCCATCGATGTAGCACACAGAATCGTCATCGGGACGTGCGGGGCCTGCCAGAAGCCGATCAAGATCAAGCCGCTCGACCTCCGCTATGACCACAAACCCCTGACGTTCACCTGCAGATGCGGGGGCGTGACGGCGATCTCGTTCACCGTGGACCAGGTCCGGGCCCTCGCAGAGGCGAAGAGGGCTCGCGAATGGGTCGTTCGGGACAAGAACCGGCTGGAAGCCTCCGGTGAGGGGAGTGCGCCCCCGCCATCGCATGCTGACGCCGCGGCCATGATCGACGACAGGCAAGGACGTCCCGGCTCTCCGGCGGAGTGTGCGATCCCTTCCTGTCATAGGCGGGTACCCTGGCTGGCGCGCCTGCGCGGCTGGCGGAAGCACGGCTCGGAATACCTCTGTCCGGAGCACCGCGGCGCGCTGGCAGGCACACCGGAGAACCGGGAGGATCTCAATCGCCAGCTCCGCGACCTCGCGGCTGCCGCGCCTGCGAACGAGGCCGAGATCATCCAGGCGCTATTGGTTCATCCGGAATATCCGGACCAGGACAAGGACGAACGTGTCGCGGCAGTGAGAGAACTCCAGGAAGTGCTTTCGGAGCGCACCCTTCCGGCATTGAGGCTGGCGTTGCGGGACCCGATCACCGAGGTGGCGTACGCGGCCGTCGAGGCCTTGGAGGCCCTGCATGAAGTCAATTCGTTGGTCGAGCTGCTTCGGGACGAACGCCTGAACGTGCACGCCGCGTGTGCCCTTGGGAGAATTGGCGATGCC
>JBFYZE010000074.1:0-6700 GCA_041309665.1 Gemmatimonadales bacterium
AATCCCGCCGACCACGCCCAGGCCTGGTGCGGGCGCGTCCACAGGGGCTCGAAGAGCACGGGGTAGCTCAGGAGCGCCAGCAGGGAGGCCGCGTTCGAGAGGGAGTACAGCCGGTACGCCGGGCGGGCCGGCGCGAGTTCGGCGTGCCATTTCTGGACCAGCGGCCCGGTGGCGGCCAGCACGAACGCCGGGAGCCCGACGGTCGCCAGCAGGAGGAGGAGGACGCGCGCCGCCGGGCTCTGTTCCGGCAGGGGGTGCCATGCCGCCGACGGAAGGATGGGGAGCGTCGCCGCGGCCGCCAGCAGGAGGACGCCGTGCGCCAGCGCCTGGCGCCGGGGCGTGGCCCACGCAGCCAGCCCGTGCGCGTAGGCGTAGCCGGCCAGGAGCACGACCTGGAAGAAGAGCACGCAGGTCGTCCACACCGAGGGGCTCCCGCCGAACCAGGGGAGGACGTACCGCCCCAGGAGGGGCTGGACCTGGAAGAGCAGGAACGCGCCGGAGAAGACTGTGAGGGCGAACGGGAAGGCACTCATCCCGAGCGTGCGCACCGGGGCTTTCGGCTGAAAGGTCAACGCCATGGTCACCTGCGCAGGATGCACGAGTCCGGGCCGAGCCGGTCCACCCGGCCGGCGGGTCGGCCGAATATCCGGCGGGGCCGGCGCCCTCGCCAGCCAACCCCCACCTGGCTCAGATGCGGGGTGTGGCCTGGAAGCGGCGGTCCCGCCATTGTAGGGAGCCCTTCGAACCGATGCTGGGACCCGGCCGCATGCCCCTCAAGCAACCGACCATCCTGCTGGTGGACGACGACCCCGGGCAGCTGGCGCTCATCACGGCCGCGCTGGAGCGGGGACGTCGATGCCGCACGCTCACTTCGACGTCTCCTCTGGAGGGCCTGGAGCTTGCCCGGGCCGAGGCGCCCGACCTGGCGGTGTGTGACGTGATCATGCCCGAGATGGACGGCATCGAGCTCACGCGCATCCTGCGCGCGGAGTTCCCGTCCATGCCCGTGATCGTCCTCACCGGGCGCGACGACCCGGCCACCGCCGACGCCGCCTACGCGGCGGGGGCCACGGACTTCGCGGTGAAGCCCCTCGACCCGGTGCTCCTCCTGGCACGCATCGAGCATGCGCTGCGAGAGGCTCCCGCCAAGCAGATTGCACAGGAGGCGACGAGGACCCGCTTCGCCACCGATGTGCTCGGATCGCACCGCCGCATCCAGGAGCTTCGGGTGTTCGTCGCGAACGTGGCCTCGGTGCCGGGAATCGCCGCCCTGCTCCTGGGCGAGTCGGGGACGGGAAAGAACCTGGTGGCCCGCGCCATCCACGCGGCTACCGACGATGACGATGCCCGCTTCGTGGAGATCAACTGCGCGGCGCTTCCCGCCAACCTCCTCGAGGCCGAGCTGTTCGGATACGAGAAGGGTGCGTTCACCGACGCCCGCCAGGCCAAGCAGGGGCTCGTGGAGGTCGCCTCAGGGGGCACGCTGTTCCTCGACGAGATCGGAACGCTGTCCATGGAGCTGCAGGCCAAGCTCCTCACCTTCCTGGAGTCGCGCCACTTCCGGCGGGTCGGCGGGACCACGGATCGCAACGTCGAGCTGCGCGTGGTGGCCGCGACCAACGCCGACCTGAACGCCGAGATCGCCCGCGGCCGCTTCCGCGAGGATCTGTACTACCGGCTGAACGTGGCCCACTTCACGCTCCCGCCCCTCCGGGATGTCCGCTCGGACATCCCGGCGTTCGTGCGCCACTTCGTGGCGCGCGCGGCCGACTACTTCCGCAAGCCCACCCCCGAGATCGACGAGGGGTGCCTCGATGCACTCCAGAGCTACGACTGGCCCGGGAACCTCCGCGAGCTCCGCAACGTGGTGGAGCGGGCGCTGATCTTCCACAAGGGCGGCCTCCTGCGCCTGGACGTTCCGGGGTCGCCGGAGGGCGGGGCGATCCGCCTGGAAGGCGCCCGGTACGCCGATCGGGTCAGCGGCGCGGCGGGGGGCCTCCCCACGGATGCGCCTCCCGGAGGCCTGATCGTCCCCCTCGGCCTGACCCTGGAGGAGCTGGAGCGCCGCTACATCGAGGCCACGATGGCGGCCTCCGACGGTCAGGTGGCCAAGGCGGCCGAGGTCCTGGGCGTAACCCGGAAGGTCCTCTGGGCGCGGAGGAAGAGCCTCGGGCTGCTCGACTGAGGCCGGGAGGCAGCCAGGCGTCGGCATCGCGCCGCGCCGTTAGAGGATGACCGCCACCACGTAGGTCACGCGTACCGGCCCGCCGGGCACCGCGGGCGTCGCGGAGACCCGGACCGCCTGCGGCGTGGTGCCCCAAGAGCCCTTCCGCACGGGCGCGAAGCCCGAAGTGGTGGATGCGGACCAGGAGCGGGCGTTGGCGGCCACGACATGGGGCGCGGGGCTCCGCACCTCCATGGTGCCCTCGAGCGCCATGGCGCTTCCCTCGCCCACCAGCCGCAGGGCCGACGGGGTGTGGATCGCGACCGGGCTCACGATCGTCGCCGACGCATGAACCACGGCGCGCGCCGACGGCCCCTCCTGGGCCGACGCGCCGACGGCCGCGAACGCCAGAGCGCCCACGGCGAAGAACGCCACGCGAAGTGAACCTGTTGCCACGCCGGGCCTTTCGGCTCGCGGAAGGATGGGCCGATCCTCCAACCGGCCCGCGGGTACTCCGGGACCCGACCCCCTCCAGGGTCGAGCGCGGCGCACCCGCACTCATCCAATACCGTTCGACCGGGGCGGCCGGCGCAAGTCAGTCGGCGACCGGGGGCTCCAGCACCAGCGGCGGCACCTCGATGGGGGCGTCGGATCCTCCGGGGACTTCCACGGTCACGGCGGGCGGCAGGGTGCCCAGCACCTCGGCGGACGATGCCGCCACCCGCACGGTGTACCGCCCGGGGGGCACCCGCTGCAGGTAGTACACGCCGTCGGAGAAGGTGCGCTGCGTCGCGATGACGACGCCTCCGGCATCGACGACCTCGACCCGGACGCCGCCCAGGGGACGGCTCTCCGGGCTGCCCGACTGCACCCGCCCGGACATCTCGCGGGTCTGGAGCAGGGGAAGGTCGACCTGATTGAAGACGTTGGGAGATGGACGGAGGAGCACCTGCCGGGGAGCCGGCACCCAGCTCGGATCGATGCTCAACGAGTCCACGGCCACCGTGGCCACCTCGTCGGGCTGGATCTCCCAGGTCCGGTACACGCCGTCGGGGTCGGTCGTGACCCGCTCCCCCTGGACCAGGACGCTCACCCCGGCGGCCGGCTGCTCGCCGGGGCCCCGGGCGCCGTCGCCGTCTCTGTCCAGGAAGACCTGGCCCTGGATTCCCGACCGGCCCAGCGACTGGAACGGCAGGGGCATGGCGCCGGTGCGTCTGTCCCACGCGACCCCGCCGTCGGCGGAGGCGAAGATGCCCGCTCCGCTCCCCCGGGCGGCGCGGGCCTGGAAGTACCCTTCGGGGCGGCGCGCCACGAAGCCGACGGAGAGCAGGGGGGCCGATCCCCGCCGGAAGCGAAGGTCCAGGCTCACGCTCCCGGTTGGCAGCGGGCGGAAGGAGGCCCCCACCTCCAGAAGCTCGGGACCCCGGCCGGTCGCGCCCATGCCCGCCGAAACGGAGAGGTCCGTGAGGAGCGGATGCATGGTCCCGCCCAGGGGGGTGAAGACCCTGCCCGTGGCCATGTTCCGGAGCTGGAGCCCCGACTCGAACTCGGCGGAGACGTAGGCCCGGCGCACCGTGGTGGCGGTGAACACCTGCCAGGAGTCCGCCGAGCCGCGCTCCGTCCCCCGCAGCTGGAGACGGGCGGCCACGGTGCGCCCCCCGAACACGTTGAGCGGCACGTTGGCGCTGAACTGCCCGAACCACCCGTCGAGCGTCGGCGCGTCGCTCACCGGGCGTGTCCAGGCATACGAGGCACCGTACGCTCCGTCGCCCTGGGTCACCCAGTCGATTCCCGAGTGGAAGAACGAGCCCGGCTGCGCCTGCACCTCCACGTCGAGCCCGTTGAGGGGCGACAGACCCAGGTATCCGTAGCCCCTGAGTTCGGCACGGCCCTCCGCCGGGTCGAGGCGGTCCATCCCCAACCCGGCGGTGAGCCAGTTCCTGAGCCCACGGCGGAGCTCGGCGAAGCCGTAGCTGTCGCACCCCGGGTCCTGGCACGGACCCAAGCCCAGGTGATAGCGCCATCGTCCCTCGGGGAGTCGGTCCGGCGGAATCACGTAGAGCAGCTCCTCCACGCGTTCCTGCCCCGCGGGACCCACCATGCGCACGCGGACCGGCGTGTTGCCGTAGTTCAGCGGCGCTCGGATATGCTCCGGTTCGTCACCCGACGAGACCCCCACGAGCGCGTCGCCCTGGTACACCTCGTACTCCCACCCCGCCGGCACCTGCGGCTGGATGAGCGCGTCGGCGAAGTAGCGCGGCGTGGTGAAGGGCTCGTTGGTCATGCTGACGCCCACGATGCGCCGCGCCACGGGCCCGCGCGACAGCACGCTCCCCACCTCCACCTGGCGGATGGCGCGACCGTCGGGGAACACGCGGTGGAAGCGCACGTACCCCTCGCCAAACGCATCCTGCACGTCTTCGCCGAAGCTCACGGTGCCGCCCATCTCGGTGGCGCCGCCCAGGACGCTCCCTCCGGCCGAGGCCCGGACCGCGCCCCGGTACGAGCCCTGCGCTCCACTCAGGCTCAGGCCCCACGTCCCCACCGCACCGTCGGTGCGGGGCAAGAACGCCACGTCGCGGCCATCGGGACTTAGCCGCTCGGCCGCCAGCCGCTCCCGCTCCCGGCGGGCCTCCCGCTCCAGGAGGCGGGTCGCGGGGAACTGGGCGTTCCCCGAGACCACCACGGCCAGCCCCGCCCAGTCCAGGTCCACGCGGGCGCCGAGCACGGCGGCGAGCACCCGAGGGCTCAGGTACGGGTCGCCGTCGCGCACGACCATGTCGTCCGGCCCCAACTCCCGGGCTTCCCCGCCCACGTCCAGGGAAGGCGGATCCAGGCGCAGCACCGTGCGCCACGTCGCCGGCGGCCACTCGAGGATGAGGGCCCCCGCGTCGACCTGCACCGGGATCCCCACCAGTTCCAGAATCGGATGGAGCGGAATGAGCACCCGGCCCTGTCGGTCCACGAGCGTGGTGACAGTCAGCCGGTTGGGGATTCGCTCCACGAAGACCTCGAAGAAGCCCTCGTCGTGGACCAGCTCCTGCGCCCCGGCTCCCACCGCAGGGAGCGAGGCGCTCAGCGCCAGGACGGCGGCCCCGGCCCACCGGGCCCGGCGTGCGGCGCCACCCCGCCGGCGGGTCACCGCACGGCGACCTCGTGAACGACCCGCTCCGTGGGCAAGGGGCCTCCAGGGGGGAGGTCGTCACGCTGGGTGTCCATGGTGAAGCGCACCCGGAAGGGGCCCCGGGCGCCCACCGGCGGGACCAGGTCGAGGCGGCGTCGGATCGTCTTGTACACCGCGAGCACCTCCTCCAGCGTGGCCACGGACCGCCCGGTCCCGTCCAGGAGCTCGGCCTGCACCCGGCCCAGGTAGGCCGCGTTCCCGGTGCGCTCGAAGTCGATGACGGAACGCACCGTGTCGCCCACGGCGGACGCCGACGCCTCGAGCACGCGCAGGCCGGTGGTGACGTTCCCATTGCGGTAGTTCACGGCCACGATCACCACGGTCTCGACCTCGACCTGGACGGTGACGTCGCCCCGCCGCTCCTCGATGGGGGGTTGGCCTCCGCGCGAGCGGACGAGCGCACGAGCCCAGTACTCCCCGTCCGGCAATCCCGACGGGGGCTCGACCATGACGCGCATCACCTGACGCTGCCCCGGCTCGAGCACCATCCGGCGGGGGAAGGCCCGCATCCAGGCCACGGCCGATGGGTCACCCTCGGGGACGGAGTCGGACACCTCCACGGAGACGTTCCCCTCCTCGTCGGAGCGGGGGTACCCGTAGGCGAAGTCGACCGTGATCTCCTCGGCCAGCGTTCCAGGGTTGAACAGCGTGAGCGTCCCGGTGCGCGAGCGGTTGTCGATGTAGACCGCAACCGGGCTCACGGCGACCGCGGCGGCGTAGGTGGAGGAGAGGAGCCCGAACGCCGCCAGGAGCAGAAGGACCCGAGCGGCGCGCGTGCGGCGCGCGGCTACGACCGTGAATAGACCGACCCGACCGATCATGAGGACTGCGCTCCCCGCTCAGGTACCCGGTGTGACGACCTGAATCGTAATGGTAGCACGATATCGGCCGGGAGGCTGGGAGATGGTGGGCAACGCCAGGCCACCGAGGTAGAGGCGGGCGCCGCCTTCCTTGTCCTTGATCTTGATGCTCTTGGGCTTGTGCGGATCGAAGTCCCTGTCCCGCCCCGTGCCCTTCATCTCGATCTCGGCGTCACCCTTGACGAACTGGAGAGGGAGCCGGTGGCCCGCGACGTTCACCATCTCTGTCGGGAGGCCGAACGTGATCACCACGTCGCCCGAGCCGATCAGCTCGAGCTCTGCCCGTCGTACGGGGTCTCCGGTGACCACCTGCTCGGCGGAGCCGGCGCGCAGCGTGCCGAAGCTCAGGCCCTGGAGGGGGAAGACCGCCACCTGGGCGCGGAGGGCACCCGGGGCGGCGGCGGCGGCCAGGGAGACGACGAGCGCGCACCGGACCAGCGTGGCGGTGATCCGGTGCGCGTTCATGGTCGTCAGGTCCCTGGTCTCAGGTCA
>JBFYZE010000075.1:0-3014 GCA_041309665.1 Gemmatimonadales bacterium
TCCGAGATCGTGATGACGTCGATCACGTCACCCCGCTCGTAGAGGCGGACCATGGCCCGGAAGAGGCGTCGGTTCGCCTCCCGGTAGAACATGGACTCGTTGACGTGCTCGATGGCCCGGCTCACCGCCTCGCGGTCGATGAGCATGCCGCCCAGCACGGCGGTCTCGGCCTCCCCGGAGAAGGGCGGAGTCCGGTCGAAGACGGCCTGGGCGAAGTCGGGAGGAGCTTGCATGCGGGATCTTCCGGGGTGCCGGGAGCCGTGAATCTACGCTCTCCGGGAGGCGTGAATCTACGTTCGCCGGGGGGTGGGTGCGAGCGGATGCCTGGAAGGTCCCGTCAGTCCGCGTCCATGACCTCGCGGAGGAGCTGCAGGTCGTCCCAGAAGGCCCGGGTCCACCCCGGGTTCCGGAGCAGTGCGGCGGGGTGGTAGGTGACGACGAGGGGCACGCCCTCGTAGCTGTGCACCTCCCCTCTCAGGCGCCCGATGGGCCGGGCGTCCCCGGTGAGGGCCTGGGCGGCGAACGAGCCCACGGCCAGGAGCGCTTGCGGTGCCACCGCCTCGAGCTGGCGCTTCAGGAACGGCGAGCACGCCGCGATCTCCTCGGGGAGGGGATTGCGATTGCCCGGGGGGCGGCACTTGAGGACGTTGCAGATGTAGACCGAGTCCTTCCGGGAGAGGCCCACCGTGGCGAGGAGGAGGTCGAGGAACTGCCCCGCCGCCCCCACGAAGGGGAGGCCGGTGGCGTCCTCGTTGGCTCCCGGTGCCTCGCCCACCACCACCAGCCGCGCCGGCACCGCCCCGTCGGAGAACACGACGTGCGTGCGGGTCTCCGAGAGACGGCAGCGCGTGCACTCCAGGGCGGTGGCGCGGAGCTCCTCGTACGAGGCCGGGAGCGCCGGGAGCGCCTGCGGTTGCGCCGGGCCGGGGGCGCGGGGCGCCGCCTTCCGGGGCTCGGCGCGGTCGGGACCGGGCGCAGGGACCACACGGGTCCGGGCGCCGGCGGCAAGCGACAGCGCCTCCTTGCGGCTCAGACCCTCCAGGAACAGCTCCGGCCCGCCCATCTCGGCGCGCTGGCGGAGAAGGCGCGCCACGGTGCGGGGATCCGGCGCCGGTCCGGTCACACCCCCTCCGCCAGGGCGGATGCGACGCGGTCGAGGATGACCTCGGCCACCTCGTCCTTCGACTGCAGCGGGAGCTCCTCCAGGCCGCCGGCGGCATCCAGGAGGGTGACGCGGTTGGTGTCCACGTCGAAGCCCGCCCCCGCTTCGGTGGCGTCGTTGGCCACGAGGAGGTGGAAGCCCTTCGTCTCCAGCTTGCGCCTGGCGTTGTCGAGCAGGTCGTGGGTCTCGAGGGCGAAGCCCACGGCCATGCTCCCCGGCTTGCGCAGCCCGCGCGTGCGCGCAGCGATGTCGGGGTTGGCGGTGAGCCGCAGCGTCAGGGCGTCCCCCGTCTCGGCGCGCTTGACCTTCCGCTCGGAGGAAGCCTCGGGGCGGAAGTCCGCCACGGCGGCCGCGAAGATGGAGACGTCGGCGGACGGGATGACCCCTTCCACGGCGTCCAGCATCTCCTGCGCCGTCTCCACGGGGACGACGTCCACGCCCTCGGGGAGCGGGAGCGCGCTCGGGCCGGTGACGAGGGTGACCTCCGCGCCGCGGCGCCAGGCCGCCTGGGCCAGGGAGTACCCCATGCGCCCGGACGACCGGTTCCCGAGGAAGCGGACGGGATCCACCGGCTCCCGGGTGGGGCCGGCCGTGACGAGCACCCTCCGCCCTGCCAGGGCCGCGTCCCGGCCGAGCGCCCGGCCGACGTGCTCCACGATCTGCCAGGGCTCCAGCATCCGACCGGGGCCCTCCCCCTCCCCCACCGCAAGCAGCCCCTGGGCCGGGCCGGCCATCCGGTAGCCGAGGAAGTCCCTCGCGTGGGCCAGGTTCGCCTGCACCTGGGGGTGCGCGAACATGCGGTCGTTCATGGCCGGGCACACCACCACCGGCGCGCGCGTCGCCAGGAGCGTGGTGCAGAGCAGGTCGTCGGCCCGCCCCTGCGCCGCCCTGGCGAGGAAGTCGGCCGTGGCCGGCGCCACGCACACCACGTCGGCGTCGCGCCCCAGGCTGATGTGGAGGGCCACGCCCTCCCCGCTGAACAGATCCGTGAGCGCGCGCCGACCGGTGACCGCCTCGAAGGAGAGGGGGGCCACGAAGTTCTGGGCCGCGCGCGTCATGACCACGTCCACGACCGCCCCGAGACGGGTCAGGTCCCGGGCGACCTGGACGGACTTGTAGGCCGCGATGCCCCCGGTCACCCCGAGGACCACGTGCCGGCCCGCCCAGGGCCGGCGGGGCGACAGCGCGGCGCCCACGCCCTACAACTCCTCTTTGCGCCGCTTCTTCACGAGGCGGAACTCGATCTGTCCGGAGGTGAGCGCCTCCAGCGACCGCGTCGTGAGCTTCTTCTCCTCCCCGAGGGGCAGCGCCTCGCGGGGGAGGGAGTTGAGCTCACGGGCGTACTTGGCCGCCACCAGGACGCCGAGGTACTTGCTCTCGGTGCCCTTGGCCACCTCCACGGGGGTGAACACTCTCATGCAGATCTCCTATCCTCTGACGTTGGCGTACCGTTCCTGCAGGACGCGGGCGATCTTCGCCCGCATCTCTTCCACATCTTCCCGGAGGGCCCGGGCCCGGGCGGTGCGGCGGGTCTCCGCCCGCACGATCCCCCGGATCTCCTCCACGCACGTCTCCAGGTCCTCGTTCACCACGAGGTGGTCGAACTCGAAGACGGCCCGGAGCTCGTCCAGCGCGGTCTGGAGGCGCCGCGCCACCTGCTCGTCCGCCTCCGTCCCCCGTCCGGTGAGGCGCTGGATGAGCGCGTCCACCGTGGGAGGGAACACGAACACGAGGAGCGCTTCCGGCGACGTGTTCCGGATCTGTAGAGCCCCCTGCACGTCGATATCCAGAACCACGTGGCGTCCTTCCCGGGCTGCCCCCTCCAGCTCCACCCGGGGCGTCCCGTAGAGCT
>JBFYZE010000076.1:0-5962 GCA_041309665.1 Gemmatimonadales bacterium
CTCCCGGGCGCCGCCGGCGGGGGCCGCGCGGGAGCGGGATCCGTGGACGCGGCCGGGGCTCCACTCCGGCGGAGCCCGTGGCCTTATCTTCTCGTGCTCCTCCTCCTCTCGGCCGAATGGGTGGGGAGGAGAAGGGCCGGGCTCCGGTAGCCATCCAGCCGCGCATCCTCACGACGTCATGCCGAGACTCTTCAAGAAAGACCCGGAACGGAAGAAGGGACTCTGGCGCCGGGTGGTGGACCTGGCGCTCACCGACGTGCGCGTCCTCGCCCGCGGGATGGACCACGAGTCGCTGGAGACGCTCGAGGAGCGCCTCCTGGCAGCCGACTTCGGCGTCCCGGCCACCCTGCGTCTCGTGGACCGCGTGGAGGACGCGGCCCGGAAGGGGAAGGTCCGCGGGCCGGAGGGGCTGCGCGAAGCGCTCCGCGACGAGATCCGCCGGATCCTGGCGCCCGCCCGGGACGCCGTGCTCGCCGCCGCTGCCGCACCGCCCACCGTGTACCTCATCGTGGGCGTGAACGGGGTGGGGAAGACCACGTCCGTGGCCAAGCTGGCCCACCACCTGCGCCGCGAAGGCCGCAGCGTCATGGTGGCGGCGGCGGACACCTACCGCGCCGGCGCGGTGGAGCAGCTTGCCGTGTGGGCGGAGCGCGTGGGCGCCGCGTTCGTCCGGGGCCAGCAGGGGGGGGACCCCGCGGCGGTGGCTTTCGACGCCATCGACGCGGCCCAGGCCCGGGGCACGGACGTGCTCCTCATCGATACCGCGGGGAGGCTACACACCAACCGCGGGCTCATGGAGGAGCTCCGCAAGGTGGACCGGGTGGTGCGGCGGCGCCTCGACGGCGCGCCCCACGAGACGCTCCTCGTCCTCGACGCCACCGTGGGCCAGAACGCCGTGCGCCAGCTCGGCGCCTTCAAGGAGGCGGTGCAGGTGTCGGGGATCGTCCTGGCCAAGCTGGACTCCAGCGCCCGCGGCGGGATCGTCGTGGCCATCCAGGAGGAGTTCGGCGTGCCGGTCAAGCTGGTGGGGGTGGGCGAGGGGCTCGAGGACCTGGAGACCTTCGACCCCGACGCCTTCGTGGACGGCGTGTTCGAGTAGCCTCGCCATGGACGACCGCGGCCCCGCCAGCTACTCGAACCTGGACCGGCCGGTCCAGTTCCTGAAGGGCGTCGGCCCCAAGCGGGCCGAGGCGCTCCTGTCGCTGGGCATCACCACCGCGCGGGAGCTCCTCTACCACACGCCCCGGCGCTACGACGACGCCTCCACGGTGCAGCCCATCGGGGCGCTGCAGGTGGGGATGGACGCCACCGCCGTGGGGCGGGTGCGGAGCAAGGGGATCGTGCCGACGCGGAAGGGGCTCCGCATCTTCCAGGCGGTGCTCCAGGACGAGACCGGGATGATCACGGTGGCCTGGCCCGGCCAGCCCTGGCTGGAGCGGAAGATCCGCGAGGGCGACACGCTCCTCGTCACGGGCCCGGTGCGCTTCTTCCACGGCCGCCAGCTCCAGCCCAGGGAGCACACGCTCCTGGCCCGGGGGGGCGACGAGGCGACCCAGGAGGGGACGATCTTCGTGACGTACCCGGCGTCCGAGGAGGTCCCCCAGTGGGTGCTGCGGGGCATCTTCCGGACGAACCTGGATGCGCTCCTGGCGTGGGCGGACGAGGACGAGTGGCTCTCCGCGGGGGCGTTGGAGGCGCTGGGCCTCCCCACGCTCTCGAGGGCGCTCTCGCTCCTCCACCGCCCCGGGGTGATCTCCGACGCCGGGGCGGGGCGCCGGCGCCTCGCCTACGACGAGCTCTTCTTTCTGCAGGTGGTGCAGGCCCAGGCGCGGCGGCTCCAGGCCGAGGCCGCGCCGGGGATCGCCCACCGGCGCACGAACGAGCTCATCCGCCCCCTCCACGAGGCGCTCCCGTTCCAGCTCACCGGGGCGCAGGCCCGGGTCCTCCGCGAGATCTACGCCGACATGACGGCGGCGCGCCGCATGAGCCGCCTCCTCCAGGGCGACGTGGGCTCGGGAAAGACGGTGGTGGCGCTCTTCGCCATGCTCCTCGCCGTCGAAGGGGGCCGTCAGGCCGCCCTCATGGTCCCCACCGAGATCCTGGCCGAGCAGCATGCCCGCAAGATGGGGGAGATGGTGGCGCCCCTGGGGCTGGAGGTGGAGCTCCTGAGCGCCAGGCTCACCGGCGCGGTCCGGCGCGCGGCGGTGGAGCGGATCCGCACGGGGGAAGCCCGGCTGGTGGTGGGCACCCACGCCCTCATCCAGGACGCCGTGTCCTTCCACGCCCTCGGGCTGGTGGTGGTGGACGAGCAGCACCGCTTCGGGGTGCGCCAGCGCATGGCGCTCTCCGAGGCCGGGGGCGGGGGTGTGGACGCCCTCGTGATGTCCGCCACGCCCATCCCGCGTTCGCTGGCGATGGCCATGTACGGCGACCTGGACCTGAGCGTCCTCGACGAGCTCCCTCCCGGCCGGACGCCCGTGCGCACCTCGCTCCGCCACCCGGACCAGCGGGAGGACGCCTACCGTTTCGTGGAGCAGGAGGTCGCGGCCGGTCGTCAGGCGTACGTGGTCTACCCGCTGGTGGGCGAGTCGGAGAAGGTGGACCTCCTTGCCGCCACCGAGGAATACGAACGCCTCCGCTCGGAGGTCTTCCCCCACCGCAGGGTCGGCCTCCTCCATGGCCAGCTCGCCTCGGAGGAGAAGGACCGGGTCATGCGCGCCTTCCTCGCCCGGGACGTGGACGTGCTCGTGGCCACCACGGTCATCGAGGTGGGCGTGGACGTGCCCAACGCGTCGGTGATGCTCATCGAGCACGCGGAGCGCTTCGGCCTCTCCCAGCTCCACCAGCTCCGGGGGCGGGTGGGCCGGGGAGCGGCCGAGAGCCATTGCATCCTGATCTCCGAGCCCGGCGAGGAGGCCACGGAGCGTCTCAAGGTGTTCGTGGAGACCACAGACGGCTTCGCAGTGGCCCGCGCCGACCTGCGCATCCGGGGACAGGGCGACCTCTTCGGCGCGCAGCAGCACGGCACGCCCGTCCTCCGCTTCGCCGACCTGCTGGAGGACGAGGACCTGCTGGTGCGGGCCCAGGCCGACGCACGGGCGCTCGTGGAGCGCGACCCGGAGCTGGCGGCGCCGGAGCACACCGCCCTGAAGGCCCACCTGGGAGCCCGCTTCCGCGAGCGCCTGGAGATGTTCGGCGTGGGCTGAACCGGGGGCACCATATTGGTGCGGGCCCAGCGACATTAACTTCTCCGGCTGCGGCGCCCCTCCGCGCGAGGACGGACGCCGGCCCCCATCCCAGGCGGACGACGACATGGTGGAGATCAGGGAGCTCGGGAAGCACGTCGGCGAGACCGTGACCGTGCGCGGGTGGATCGAGACCACCCGCGGGCACGGCAAGGTGGCCTTCGCCGTGCTGCGTGACGGCACCGGCGTCGCCCAGTGCGTGTTCGTGAAGAAGCAGGTGGACGACGCCACCTGGGAGCTGCACGGGCTCCTGACCCAGGAGTCGGTGGTCTCCATCACCGGCGAGGTGAGGGCCGACGACCGTGCCCCGGGGGGATACGAGCTCGGGGTCGCCTCCATGACCCTCGGCGCGCTGGCGCAGGAGTACCCGATCCAGCCCAAGGAGCACGGGGTGGACTTCCTCCTGGACCATCGCCACCTCTGGCTCCGCTCCTCGATGCAGCGCGCCGGGCTGAAGGTGCGCGCCGAGGTGGAGCAGGCCATCCACGACTTCTTCTACGGACGGGGCTTCGTCCGCATCGACACGCCCATCCTCACGGGTTCCATCGGGGAGCACGCCGGCACCCTCTTCGAGACCGACTACTTCGGGGAGAAGGCGTACCTGGCCCAGACCGGGCAGCTGTACGTGGAGGCCGCGTGCCCGGCGTTCCGGAAGGTGTACTGCTTCGGGCCCACCTTCCGCGCCGAGAAGTCCAAGACCCGCCGCCACCTCACCGAGTTCTGGATGGTGGAGCCGGAAGTCGCGTTCGCCGACTCCGAGGACAACATGCGCCTCCAGGAGGACATGGTCTCCTACCTGGTGGAGCGCGCGCTCGAGCGCTGCAGGGAGGAGCTCGAGGTCCTGGAGCGGGACACCAGCAAGATCGAGAACGTCCGGCCGCCCTTCCCCCGCCTGAGCTACACCGAGGCGGTGGCCCGCCTGCAGGCGAAGGGGAACGAGATCCGGTGGGGCGCGGACCTGGGTGCCCCGGACGAGCAGGGCATCACCGAGGACTACGACCTGCCCGTGTTCGTGTACAACTATCCCAAGGAGGCCAAGGCCTTCTACATGAAGGAGAACCCGGACGACCCGCGCACCGTGCTGTGCGACGACCTCCTGGCTCCCGAGGGGTACGGCGAGATCATCGGCGGGAGCCAGCGCGAGGACGACCTGGACCGTCTCCTGGCGCGCATCCGCGAGCAGAAGCTCCCCGAGGAGGCGTACTCCTGGTACCTGGACCTGCGCCGCTACGGGACCTTCCCCCACTCGGGCTACGGCCTGGGGATCGAGCGCACGGTGGCATGGATCACGGGCCGGCACCACATCCGCGAGTTCATCCCGTTCCCGCGCCTGATGAACCGGCTCTTCCCGTAGGCCCGCCGCCGAGGCCGCCCGCCATGCCCATCGTCGTCCTGGACATGAACGACCGCCGCCCCGTGTGGGCCATGCCCTCCTGGGTGCCGGAGCGGATCCGCGAGGCGCTCCCCGAAAGGTGGGAGCTCCGCATCATGGTGGAGGTCACCGACGGCTCGGGGGACGGCGCCGGGCGCGTGGCGCCCGCGGTCCTGGACGCGGTGGCGGACGCCGACGTCTACCTGGGGTACGGGATCGCCGCCGAGCTCCTGCGCGCCGGGCGGCGCCTGCGCTGGGTGCACTCGGGCGCCGCAGGGGTCGGGAGCTCCCTCTCGCCGGAGATGCTCGCCAGCCCGGTGGTCTTCACGAACTCGGCGGGGATCCACGCCCAGCCCATCGCCGAGAGCGTGCTGGGGATGATCCTCTTCTTCGGCCGGGGGTTCGACTTCGCGGTGGCGAACCAGGCGAAGGGGGCCTGGTCCACCGAGCCCTTCTACGTGGCCGGCGCGCCCCTGCGCGAGCTGGCGGACACCACGGTGGGGCTGGTGGGGTTCGGGGGGCTCGGCCGGGAGATCGCCCGGCGGGTGGCGTCGCTGGGGGCGCGGGTCATCGCGGTGAAGCGCACCGCCCCCGGGGAAGGGGAGGCGAACCTCGGGACGGTGGTGGGGGGGGGCACGCTGGGCGACCGGATCGAGCTCCTCCATGGTCCCGGCGGCCTCGAAGTCGTGCTCCGGGAGAGCGACGTGGTGGTGGTGTGCGCGCCCGAGACCTCCGAGACCCGGGGGCTCCTGGGCGCGGCCGCGCTCGCGCACCTGAAGGACGGAGCGCTCCTCGTCAACGTGGGGCGTGGGAAGGTGGTGGACGAGGCGGCGCTGGTGGCCGAGCTTCAGGCGGGTAGGCTGCGTGGCGCGGCGCTCGACGTGTTCGCCAACGAGCCCCTGGCTCCCGGCCACCCCCTTTGGGGCCTCCCCAACGTCCTCATCACACCGCACGTGTCGGGCGTGTCCCGCTCGTTCTGGGGCCGGGAAACCGAGCTCATCCTCCACAACCTGGCCTGCCTCGCCGCAGGGGCCGATCCGTGGGCCGCCGACGGCGGCTGGCGCAACGTGGTGGACAAGCGGGCCGGCTACTGATGCGTACCCTGGCGTGGTGGAAGTACCGGGCCAGGAGGCTGCTGGGCCGGCCGCAACGCGTGGACTTCCTGCGGCCGGCTTCCCCGGGGGGCGTGGGGGCCGAAGTGGGTGCCTTCAGGGGTGAGTTCTCTCCCTACCTGCTGGTAGCGTTGAAGCCCAGCGAACTCCACTTGGTGGACGCATGGTGGACTCTCTACGGGAGCCACTATCCCGACTGGGGGGCATACTCCGACTTCGGCCGGCTGGAGACG
>JBFYZE010000077.1:0-5995 GCA_041309665.1 Gemmatimonadales bacterium
TGAGCCGGGCGGCCGGGCGGTGAGGCCGCGAGCCGGCGCCGCGTGAGCCCCCGACCCCTCCGCATCGCCGCCCACAACGGTGCCCTCGCGTACGGCGGCGGCGAGAAGTGGGCGGTGCTCCTCCTCCGCGGCCTCCAGGAGCGGGGGCACGAAGTCCACCTCTTCTGCAACGTGGCGGCCGTCGCGGCGCGCGCCCGTGAGGAAGGCGTGGACGCGTCGCTATGTGTCCTCGGTGGGCAGGCCATGCTCCCCGACGCGTGGCGACTCTCCCGCCGGCTGCGGGTCTACCGCCCCGACGCCCTTCTCCTCACGACCTTCAAGAAGACGTGGCTGGGGGGGATGGCGGGACGGTGGGCCGGCGTGCCCCGGGTGGTGGCGCGCATCGGTCTGGACACGGACCTCCCGGGGAAGCACTGGACGTACCGCACTGCGTTCCTGCGCTGGGTGGACGCGCTCCTGGTCAACGCCGACGGGATCCGGCGGGACGTCCTGGCGGGGATGCCAAGCCTCGACGCATGGCGCGTGGCCACCGTCTACGACGGCGTCCGCCTCGGCGGTCGGGTGCCGGATCGCGAGGAGGCGAGGCGTGCTCTCGGCCTCCCTGTCGACGTGCCCCTGGTGGGTTCGGTGACGCGCCTCGCCGGGCAGAAGCGCCTGGACCGCTTCCTGGAGACGCTCATGCTCCTGCCCGGGGCCCACGGCGTTCTGGCGGGAGAAGGCGAGCTGGAGGGGGATCTCCGCACGCGGGCGCGGGTGCTCGGCCTGGAGGAGCGGGTCCACTTCCTCGGCTGGCGCCGGGACGTGGAGGCGGTCCTGGGCGCGCTGGACGTGTTCGTCGTCACCTCCGACCGGGAGGGGATGGCCAACGCCATGCTGGAGGCCATGGCCGCCGGCATCCCGGTGGTCAGCACCCCGGTCTCCGGCGCGGAGGAGGCGCTGGCGCCGGACGCGGAGGGTCGTGCCCCGGGACTCATCGTCCCCGCCGACCCCCGAGCGATCGCCGATGCCCTCTCCGGCCTTCTGGACGTGCGCGCCGCGCGCCTGGCCATGGGCGCGGAGGGGAGACGGCGCGCCCGGGAGCGCTTCGGGTGGGAAGCCATGGTGAACGCCTGGGAGGGCGTCCTCGGGGGGGACGAGCCGGCACGCTGGCATCGGGGCGCGTGACGGCCCCGGGCCCACCCCCGCCGCGCTAACCCCGGCCCCGCTCCGCTCCGAACCCGTCCGACACGGCCGCCCGGGCCAGGCGCACGCACGTCTCGATGACCCGGCGCAGAGGCGCCGGCACGCCGTCGGGGCCCCGACGGGCGCACTCCTCGGCGACCCGGAGCGCGAGGTAGGGCTTGGAGTGCGCACGGACGGCCCGCTCAACGACCTTGCGGGGGTTCGGATGCTCCTCCGCGGCAGGCGTTCCCGGCCCCGGCAGGGGAAGCCCCGCGGCCTGCAGGAACACGCCCTGGTAGCCGTGGTCCCACAGGAGCATCTCGATGTTGCGCCGCTCCAGGCGGGTGACGTGGTCGCGCCTTCTGCGCTTCGACAGCTGCGCGGATGCATCCGCGGCGAACGCCACGCCGGCGTCGTCCCCGTCCGAGACCAGGTGCCACTCGATCCCCAGGTCGTTGGCCAGGCCCACGAGGGG
Organism: Gemmatimonadales bacterium; assembly: GCA_041309665.1. GTDB lineage: Bacteria > Gemmatimonadota > Gemmatimonadetes > Longimicrobiales > Gaopeijiaceae > SZUA-318. The sequence continues at coordinate 1,637 of JBFYZE010000077.1, forward strand.
TGCGACCCCGCACTGCGCGAACTCCACGCAGCGCACGCCCTCCGCGTCCAGGTCGTAGCCCAGCACGCGCGCGAGCTCCTGGAGGAGCCAGAACTCCGTCTCCCCCTCCACGAGGAGCCAGCAGCGCGCGAACAGGGTGACGCCCCGCTTGGCGCGGACGTGGTAGGTGACGCGGCGGATCGCATCCGGGGAGAGCGTTCCTTCCCGGAGGCGGAACGCCTCGATGCGGTCGGAGCGGCGCACGAGCCGCCTCAGGTCCTGGATCGGGACCTGGGAGAGGAACTCTCCCGAGTTCGTCGTGACCAGCGTCTGGGCGCGGAGCCCCTGGATCACGTCCCAGGTGGAAGAGAGGAGCATGGGGTGGAGGTGCACCTCCGGCTCCTCGATGGCGATGATCGGTGACGAGCCCGCGAGCGCGCCGCTGGCGCTCCGCGCCTCGAGGAGCGATCCGAGCACCAGTAGAAGCCCCAGGCTCCGGCTCCCGCTCCCGGCGCGCTGGGCCGGACCCTCGGCGGCGGCCGCCGAGAGGAAGCGGTCCAGGAGCCCTCCCACGGGCCCCACGATCCCCCCGTGCCCCCCGTCGTCCAGGTCCGCGCGCAGGTGCCATACCGCCTGGATCCCCCGGCGGATCTCCTCGGGGGGAATCGCTCCCCGGGTGCGCGTGAGGCGATGGTAGACCTGGGTGATCACCTCCTCCGGGTCGTCGCCGGAGAGCGGGTCGAAATCGAGCTGGTCCTCGTGCGTCACCCACTCCAGCCTCCCGTCCTCCCCCGGCTCGGCGAGCCGCACGACCACAACCGGGTGGAGCTGGCGGAGGCGCTGGAGCGCCGCTTCCGGGTGGGCGACCTGGACGGGCACGCCGTCACCGTCCACGAAGCGCGCGGCCATGGTCCCCGTCGCGGGATCGCCCGTGAACTCCGCCCTCAGGCGCGGCACGCCGTCGGCCCCCGGGACGGTGGCGGCGGCGAACAGCCGGTCGGCCAGAGCCGGATCCCCGTCCCGCGCCGCCGTCTCGAACGCCAGCACGACGCGGATCGGGCCCACCACGCCCTCCGGACCGCGGCGGAAGTCCCTGTACTCCCAGGCCGGCTTCTCCCCATTCTCCGGGGCGCCGAGGCAGCGGTGCAGCACGTCCAGGAGGCTCGTCTTGCCGTGGTTGTTCTCGCCGATGACCACGGTGGTATGGGCCAGGCCCAGTGCGAGGCGCGGGATGCCGCGGAAGTTCGTGATGGAGACGCGCGTGAGGAGCATGGGGGGATGGTGCCACCCGGCCTGCGTCGGGGAAAGGGGGGACGCCCGTCACAGTGGAGGTCGCGCCCGGGCCGCGGCCCAGGGCCCCGGCCTCGGGTTGGACCGCGACCGCCGGAGCCCGTACCTTGCCGGGACTGTTGCCAACCTGCCCCCTCCCGAGCAGGAGGTTCTGCCCATGCTCATCCGCGACGTGTTGGGAAGCAAGAGTTCGATGGTCGTGACCGTGGGGCCCGACGCCACGGTCCTGGAAGCCGCCCGCATGCTGGTCCACCACTCCTTCGGCTCGCTGGTGGTCGTGAAGGGAGGGGAGATCCTGGGGATCATCACCGAGCGGGACGTGCTCCGGCTGGCCGCCATGGACCCCGGCGCCGTCGGGTCCACCCCGGTCTCGGCAGCCATGACGACCGACCTGGTGGTGGGGCTCGCCGACGACGAGATCGCCTACGGAATGGCGGTCATGACGAACAACCGGGTGCGTCACCTTCCGGTGGTGGAGGGGAAGCGCCTCGTCGGGATCGTATCCATCGGAGACCTGGTGAACGCCAGCCTGGCGGACCTGCAGGCGGAGAACCGCTGGCTGAAAGACTACGTGCAAGGCGGAGGATGAAGTCCATGGATGTCCCCGAGGCCCGTCGCAGCGTCGTGTCCGAGCTCGTGCTCCTTTCCCTGGCCGCGGCCCTCGTCGCGGCTCCGGCGCTGGCCCAGGCCCCACCCCAGGTGGACCCTGCGGCGGTGGACGCCATCTTCCGGGCCTTCGACAACACCCGGTCCCCGGGGTGCGTCGTGGGCGTCACCCACGACGGCGTCCCAGTGCTCCAGCGAGCCTACGGGATGGCGGACCTGGAGCACGACGTCCCCAACACGCCCGCCTCCGTCCTGGAGCCCGGATCCGTGGCCAAGCAGTTCACGTCTGCCGCCGTGGTCCTGCTGGCGCTGGACGGGAAGGTCTCCTTCGAGGACGACGTCCGCCGCTGGTTCCCGGAGCTCCCGGACTACGGGGAGCCCATCACCGTGCGCCGCCTCATGAACCACACCAGCGGCCTCAGGGATTGGGGCTCGGTGGCGGGGATCGAGGGTTGGCCTCGCACCCGGCGCGCCGTCACCCACACCCACGTGCTGGACATCATCGCGAGACAGAAGGCGCTGAACTACCGTCCCGGAGAGTACTACTCCTACACCAACTCGGGATTCAACCTCCAGGCGATGCTGGTGGAGCGCGTGAGCGGGATGAGCTTCTCGGACTTCACACGCACGCGGATCTTCGAGCCCCTGGGAATGATGCACACCCAGTGGCGCGACGACTTCACCCGGGTGGTGAAGGACCGGAGCATCGCCTATGCGCCGGCAGGGCCCGGGGTGTGGGCCCAGTTGATGCCCTTCGAGAGCGTGTACGGGAACGGCGGGCTCCTCACCACCGTCGAGGACCTCCTCAAGTTCACCCAGAACCTGGAGACGGGGGTGGTGGGCGGGCCCCGATTCATCGAGGAGATGCACCACCAGGGCGTGCTCAACTCCGGAGAGGTCATCTCCTACGCGAGCGGCATCCAGGTCGGCGCGTACAAGGGCGTGCGCCAGGTCCAGCACAGCGGATCCACCGCTGGGTACCGCGGCCACCTGGCCCGCTTCCCGGACCAGAAGATCGCCGTGGCGGTCATGTGCAACGCCTCCACCGGGAACGCCGGCGGCTTCCTCTACCCGGTCGCGGACCTGTACCTCGGATCGGCGCTGAAGGACGTGGCACCCGCTGCGCCCGCGGGCGCCACGCGGGTGGGCGCCGACCGGCTGAAGGCGCTGGCCGGGATGTATCGTGACGTGCGTACCGGGGTGCCCATCCGCCTGGAGGCGACGGCGGACGGGCTCCGAGCGCAAGGCATGGATCTGATCCCCGTGAGTCCGACCCGCTTCGAGCTCCCCGGTGGGCTCGCGTCGCTGGTGTTCGTAGGCGCGCCCTTAGCCGAAGGGCGCCCGGCGGCCTCGTTCAGTTCCCCCGGCCAGCCCGACGTCCGCATCGAGCCGGTGGGGCCGTTCGCGCCCACGGCCGCGGACCTGGCCGCCTACGTGGGGACGTACCGGAGCGACGAGGCGGAGGCGACCTACACGGTGGCCATCGAGGCCGGCAAGCTGGTGATGAAGGACCGTTGGGGCGCGGCGGCGCCCCTCGAGCCCCAGTACCCGGACGCGTTCGACGCGCAGCGTGGTCCCACCATCGTATTCCGGCGCGGGGCGTCGGGGCGCGTCGAGGAGCTGAGCTGGAGCGAGAGCAGGGTGTGGGACCTGCGGTTCAGGCGGGTGGGGGGATAGGAACTCCGTCCGCGGGTCGACTGGTCAGCTCCGTCGATCCAGTCTGGTGAGCTGAGCTCGCACCAGCTTGCGCACCAGCGCCGCGGGGAGGGGGCGATCCGGCTGAAACCGGATCGCTCCCTTGCTGAACGCGAACCCCTCCAGCTCGTCGGCAAAATCCTCCACGATCCCACCGGGATAAAGCGCGCAGTGCTTCGCGGCCGCCCCATACGCCACCAGGAATCTCCCGCCCCATCGGAAGGCCGGCAGCCCATAGCTCATGCCCTCCTCGGCCTCCGGCGCGACGGACCGGATGGTCCTCCGGAGCTTCTCGAGCGCCACGCGCTGCTCGGGGCGCACTGCCACGAGGTATTCGGCGGGGGTCTTGGGCGGGGAGGCCGAGCCGGGCTTGGATCGCATGATGAGTTCCTCGTGCTCCTATGCCGAGGGACAGGGGGACGTTTCAGCTGAGCTGAGCGGCCACGTCGCCTGTAGTGGAGCCTGGTTGTGGGTCCGCGAGACCGTCGCGTGCAGCGCGACGAACCGCGCGCGGGTTCGAACCCGAGTCACCGCGTCGATCTTCTATCTACGGAGGGGGCGGGATGCGGCTCGCTTCGCGAGCCGGTCTCCTCGGAGGGCACCTCGGCTCTCCGAGACCAGCACTGCTCGTCGGCTGAGCTGCGGCGGCCCTCCGGGCCGTCCTCGCTGCTCTCCGCGTCGCCTTCGGCTCCGCTCCGAGTCGACCCCGCTCTGCGCGTCCCTTCTTGACGCGCGCGGGTTCGAACCCGAGTCACCGCGTCGATCTTCTATCTACGGAGGGGGCGGGAT
>JBFYZE010000078.1:0-2866 GCA_041309665.1 Gemmatimonadales bacterium
CGTGTGCTCTTCCGATCTCGCCGCATGCGGCGGGCCGGCCCCAGGGAGCGCGCTCGGTGCGCCCTCACCAGCACGGTCTCAGTACAGCAGGTACGGCTTCCTCATCTCCACGAAATGGGCCGTGTCCTGCTCCCACTGGGCCAGCAACTCGCGCATGGTCCCGGCGTCGATGGCGGCGCGGGTCTTGTCGGTGCCGCTGAGCCGGTCGAGGGAGTAGGTCACGGGGCGACCGTCGCCGCCGCCGCTCCGGAACGTGAAGTCGTCCGGATGCATCTTCTTCGCCATCTCCATGAAGAGGAGCGACGCCGCGATGGGCCGGTGGACTTCACGGTCGGTGATGACGAAGCGCACCCCGTGGGCCAGCTCGCCCGGGTACTTGCGCGCGTTCTCGGCGAAGGTGTAGTCCAGCGCCTCGAAGCGGACGCCGGGCAGGGCGAGGGCGTTCATGGAGTCGGCGATGGCCACCGCGTTCAGCCAGGGCGCCCCGATGTACTCGAAGGGCTTCTCGGTGCCCCGCCCCTCGGAGAGGCTGGTCCCCTCGAAGAGCACCGTGCCGGGGTAGTTGATGATCCCCTCCAGCGTGGGGAGGTTGGGCGACGGCTTCTTCCAGGGAAGGTCGGTCTCGTCGATCCACAGGTCACGGGTCCACCCCTCCATGGTCACCACGGTGAGGTCGCACCCGATGCCGAAGTGCTCGTTGAACATCTTCGCCAGCTCACCCACGGTCATCCCGTGGCGGGACGCGATGGGATAGAAGCCCACGAAGCTGGTGAACGTGGTGTCGAGGAGGTTGCCCTCCACGATCGTCCCGGTGACGGGTGTGGGCCGGTCGAGGACGACGAAGGGGATCTTCTTCTCCGCCGCCGTCTTCATTCCGTAGGCCATGGTGGAGGGATAGGTGTACTGCCGCACCCCCACGTCCTGGACGTCGAAGACCAGGGCGTCCACGCCCTTCATCATCTCGTCGGTGGGCTGGTAGGTCTCGCCGTGGAGCGAGAACACCGGGAGCCCGGTGACCGAGTCGGTGGTGTTGTCCACCGAGCCCGTCTGCTCGCCGCGGATCCCGTGCTCGGGAGCGAAGAGCGCGACGAGCTTCATGTCCGTCCGCTCGAACAGGATGTCGATGACGCTCTTCCCGTCGCGGTCGGCACCGCTGTGGTTGGTGATGAGCCCCACGTTCTTCCCCACCAGCACCGAGGGCAGACTGTCGTGCAGACGGTCCGTGCCGAGGCGCACGTGGACCTTCGCCGGCGCCTCCTCGGGGGGAGGCGGCGGTTCGCTGCACGATACGGCGGAGAGAGCCACCAGGGCGGTGAGCGAGACGGCCATGGTGGAGAACCTGCGTGGTACGGACATGAGCATGAGTCTCCTTGAGTTGAACATGGGAAGTGCGCGTGGAGCGACCTGCTAGTCCTTCTTGTTCCAGAGGAACCTGTCGAAGAAGTCGTCGGTGGCTCCGAAGGTCTCGAGCCAGCGGGAGAACACGAGGAAGTCGTGCACCTCGTCGGGATAGACGATGAGCTCGAAGTACACGTCGTTGGCGCGCAGCGCCTGCACCAGCCCCACCGTCTGGGAGAAGTCCACGTTGCGGTCGTCGTCCCCGTGGATGAGCAGGACCGGCGAGGTCCACTCGTCCACCTCCGAGGCGGACGACGAGGAGTAGGTCACCGCCGCCGGGTCGAGGGTCTCTCCCCAGAAGTGGGCGCCTGCGATGTCCACGCCGGCAGCGAAGACGTCCGAGTTGCGGGCCAGCCCCTGCGCCGTGAGGATGCCACCGTAGGAGAGACCCCACAGACCCACGCGCTGCGGGTCCACGTCGGGACGCCCCTGCAGGTACAGGCCGGCGGCCAGGATGTCCTGGTACTCCTTGTTGCCGCGGCGGCCGATGTCGGGGATGTCGCGGAACGCCTTCCCGTAGCCGATGCCGCTCCGGTAGTTCACCGACAGGACCACGTAGCCCTTGTTGGCGAAGTACTGGTTCATGGCGTAGGCCATGTGGTAGAAGTGCATGTAGTGGTAGCCGAGCAGCATCTGCCGGCGCGAGCCGCCGTGGATGAAGATGAGGGCCGGGCGGCGCTCTCCGGGCTTCAGGTCCGGCGGCAGGTAGATCTCGTTGTAGAACTCGAAGCCGTCGGCAGCCTCGAGCGTGACGCTCTGGGGCGTCACGTGCTTCGAGCGCGGGAAGCGATCCGGGAGCGGCACGAGGGCGCGCCCCTCACCGCCGTTGGACGGGACGAGGGCCACCGACTGGGGGAGCGCCGGCCCCGCCAGGAGCACCGCAACCTGCCTGTCGGACGCGAGCGCCGCCGGGTATGTCTCGAGCATGGCGCCCTTGGTGAGCTGCTGCGGGCTCCCGCCGCGGGTGGCCACCTTGAAGAGGTCGCGGCGGTGGATGTCACCCATGTTGCCGGCGAAGTAGAGCGTCCTCCCGTCCTTGGACAGCGAGGCCATCTCCACGAAGCCCTCGCCGGGGGTGAGGTCGGTGGGAAGGCCTTCGTGGCCCGCGAGCGGCACCGAGTAGTAGTGCCCCCAATTCCCGGGCTCGGAGGCGAAGACCAGAGCCTGGTCACCCCAGAGCAGATTCGTCACCCGGCTGAACGCCGAGTCGTGGGGCATGTTGTGCCACACTTCGCGCCCCTTCCCGCTCTCCACGTCGGCGACCCAGAGCGCCAGGTTCGCGCCCCCGGCGAAGCGGGCCTCCTGCAACCCTCTCGGGATCACGCTGTCGGGGACACTGGGGGGCCGCCGGGCCGTGGTTCCGAAGGGGAGCCCGGGGCGCCGAACGAACGCTACCTGCTTGCCGTCCGGGGACCAGACCGGCTGGTCGTCCCGGTCCACCCCCGGAGCCAGGTAGCCGACCTTCGGG
>JBFYZE010000079.1:0-5726 GCA_041309665.1 Gemmatimonadales bacterium
GCTGGTGGGCCGGCCGCTGCTGCACCCGGGACCATGGTTCCCCATGGTGGCCGCGGTGGTGGCGTTCAACCTGTTCTACCAAGCAGGCAATGGACCCCTCCTGTGGACGGTGCTGGCGCTGGCGTGGCTCCTCCCCGCCGCGCCCGCGCCCAGCGGTGTGAGGCGGACGTGAGGCGCCGTCTCGCCGTCGCGGTCGCGGCCGGCGCCGCCCTGGCCACGCCGGGGTGCGCCGAGTTGATCACCGACATCCTCGAGTACGGCTCCATCGAGGTGGAGGCGGTGCGACGGAACGGGGAGCCGGTGCCCGGCGTCGAGCTCCTCCTCTACGCCGGCCCCCACGCGCGGGGCATGGGCGCCACCGACGCCGCCGGCAGGCACCGCTTCGATCTCGTGCCTCCGAACCTGTACGGGGTGTACGCCGAGCCCCCGGAGGGGTATGCCCGCACGGAGGAGCTCGGCGGCGGGCCCACCACCGCGTTCGTGGACAGCATCGCCCTCGAGGCCGGGCAGGCCCGCGCGGTGGGGTTCACGTTCCTGAAGAAGGGTCCGGGCCGGGTCACCGCCACCGTCCGCGAACCGGAGGGTGCCGTCGTGCCCGAAGCCCTGGTCTCCCTCTTCTCGCCCCTGGCCACCTTCGACGAGATCCGGGCCGGGCCCACCGGCACCGCGGTGTTCGAGAACGTCCCGTATGGCATCTGGGGCGTCCGGGTGGCTCCGCCGCCCCTCTACCTGGGGGAGGGGGAGACGGTCCTGGAGCGGGACGGCATCGTCGTGGACGAAGGCTCCTCCGAGGCGGTGCCGTTCACCCTGGAGCGCTGCCAGGGGGTGGTCAGGGTCCGGCTGCGCACCTCCGCGGGGAAGGGCGTGGCCGGGTACCCCGTGAACCTCTACCAGGGTGGGGGCACGGTCGAGGAGGGACTCACCGGCGAGGACGGCGAGAAGGCGTTCGGCCCTCTCCTGTGCCGGACGTTCGGCGTGGGCCTCCTTCCCCTGGCGGGCTTCGAGCTCCGCGAAGGGCCGGGCACGAGCTGGCAGGACGGGCTCAAGGTCACCCGCGCGAGCGACCAGACCGTGCCGTTCACGGTGGAGTCCTGCTCGGCGACGCTCCAGGCGAGGGTGAGGGACCAGGCCGGAGCCCCGCTCCCCGGTGCCACGCTCACGCTCTTCAGCGGCACCGACGACCTGGGTTCCGACGTCACCGACGCGTCGGGCGACCGTGGCTTCGCCGTGACCCTGTGCCGGGAGTACGGCGTGCGCGTGTCGCCGCCTTCCGGGTACTCCGTCGTCGCCGGGCGCGGAACGAGCTTCCGCGACGGCCTCCGGCCCCGGAACGACAGCACGGTGACGCTCCCGTTCGTGGCCGAGATCTGCGGCGGGGAGATCGCCGTCACGGTGCGGGACGCCGGCGGAGCGCCCTTCCCCGACGCGGTCCTCGACCTCTTCACCGGGTCGGGAACGCTGGAGCGGGCCCGGAGCGGTGCCGACGGCACGCACACGTTCACGCCCCGCGTGTGCGGCGCCGAGTACGGCGTGCGGGTGCTGCCGGGCGCCGGCTACTCCGTCGTGGAAGGCCGGGGAAGCAGCTTCTTCGACGGCCTGGCCCCGCGCTGGAACGCGCCCGTGGCGGTGGCGTTCACGGTCCGGCGCCGCTGAGCCCCTAGGCCTCCCAGAGGTCCCGCACCAGCCCCGCGCCCAGCGCCAGGGCGGCGGCCAGGACCACGCCCAGGAAGAGGTTCACCAGAGGCCGGGGGTACAGCGGGTCGTCCTCGTGGGCGACGAGCCCCGGGTCCACGATGCGCACGCCTTCGTCGCGCACCGCGTCCTGCACCTCGGCCAGGCGGAGCTGCCGCTCCAGCAGGAGCACCGCCTCGCCCAGCACGTTCCGGCCCCGCACCAGGCGGTCGAAGGCCAACTCCCGGCCCGGCATGGACTCCAGGTCGGCCTCCTGCCCTGCAAGCGCCTCGGTCACCGACGCGTGCTGGCCGCTCAGGCTCTCTAGGTAGTCGGTGCCCACACGGTAGAGCTGCGTCTCCAGCTCGGCGATTCGCTCCGTGAGCTGGGCCACGTCCTGGTTCTGGTCGGTGCGCCGCACGCGGAGCGCCGAGCGCGCGTTCTCCAGCTCCAGGAGCGCCAGGAGGAGGTCCTGGATCGCCCGGTTGGCGATCAGCGACGGGAACGTGGCCAGCTGGCGGTAGGTCGCCGCCGCCGAGTCGGGCGGGAGCGAGCGGGCCCGGTCCCCGATGAGGGTGAGGAGGCGTCGGAGCGCGTCCCGCTCCACCTCCACCGCGTCCACCTGGATCTGCAGCTCGGCCAGGCGGCGGATCTGCTGCGTGGCCTGCTCCTCGGGAAGGTAGATGGCGTGGTCTTCCTTGTACCGCAGGAGCGCGTCCTCGGCCTCGGTGAGGCGGGCCCGGTACTCCTGCAGCTTCTCCCTCAGCTCCGAGGTGGTGAACCCCGCCTCGCCCCGCTCCACGGTGGTCTTGTACGCCACGTACTCGGCGACGGCGGCGTTCACCACCGCCGCGGCGGCCTCCCGGTCGGTGGACGTGTACGTGACTTCGACCAGGCGGGACCCTCCTTCCTCCCGTCGCACCACGAGGTCTTCCCGGAGCGCCTGCACGGCCTCGTCGCGGCGCGCGATCTCGATCCGGATGGCGCCCGGTGCCGGTGCGCCGGGCCCGACCGCGGGCTGGAGGGCGAGTCGGTATCCGGCCCACTCCACGGTGCCGCCCGCCGGGATCGCGCCCAGGCTCGTCGTCCCTGCGTCGGGCTCCGTCACGGACGCCTGATACCCCCCGCCCGGAGCGGGATCGAGGGTGATCCCCGCCTGCCGGTCGGGGTCACCGAGAGCCGTCACCCGCAGCACCCCGGAACGGACGCCCCCGGGCCGCGTCACCTGCACCGTGAGCGCCGTCGAGTCCACGACCGCCTGGGCGATGCGCCAGCTGCGCAGCACGCCGATCTCCGTCTCCAGCTCATCGCGGCCCAACCCCATGAGCTCGGCGCCCGGCACCGACGAGAGCTGGTCGCCCAGCCCTGGGGACCGGTCGGGATCGAGGATGCGCACCACCGCCGTGCTCCGGTAGCGGGGCGCCGAGAGGAGGGTCCACGCCCCCACGCCGAGCACGACCACGAGGAACACCACGCCCATGAGGAGGGCGTGCCGCCCGAGCCGCCGCACCAGCTCCCGTAGCGTCATGGGGCCGGAGGCGGTGCCGGCATCCGTCACGTGCTCACCTCGCGATGCTCCTCGACAGGGTGAAGGCCAGCGTCGTGTTGGCTACGTCCACCCCTTCGGCCTGCCCCGTCCTGGGATCGGGCTGGAACGTCTGGAACAGGTAGTTGAGGCGGACGCCGGTGGCAACCTCGGCTGCCAGGGCCCAACCCCACAAGTCCACACCGCCGCGCAGCCCCCAGAACACCGAGATGTCTTCCCGTCGAGGGAAGACCACCGCCTTGGTGAAGTGGGCTGCCGCATCCCAACGGACGCGCGCCGCGAAGGCGCCCGCACGCCATCCCCCGCCAAGCCGGTCGGCGGCCAGCCATTGTGAGGAGGCTCCCGGGCCGATGGCTGCGCCCAGCACCTGTCCCAGGTGCGTGTATCCCTGAGGGACCACGCGGCTCGTGTACGTGCTCGTCGCCCCTCTCTGGCGCCAGCTCCCGTCCGGCTCGAGGTTGGTCAACTCCGCTTGGATGCGGAGGTGCGCGCCGCCGCCACGGGCGTCCACCCATTGGAGACCGAGGGTGTGCCCGCGGGCGTGCTGCGGGAACTCCAGCAGGTCCTGGAAGCTGGCCGGCTGCTCGAAGCGGGCCCACTCGCCGTAGACCTCCAACCCGGCGTCGGGGAGGACCCAACGGGCGAAGAGGGAGGTGACCTGGTCCGGTCCGGGATCGGGCTCCGGGAGCGGCTCCTCCACTCCCCAGGCATCCGGGGTGTCGGGCCAGGGCTCCTGGTTCGGACGCCCCACGCTCCTCGCGAAGTCGAACGCGGCGCCGAGACCGGTGGCACCGTCGTCCAGCGGCGCGTACACCATGCGCGCCACGCCCAGCGTCAGCCCGTCGGCGAACGCCGGCTGGAACGTGACACCCAGCCCGCTGAGCGTCCGCCGGTCGTTGGCGGGGTCGCCGTCGAAGTAGTCCGACTCCTCCAGGTGCCCGAGCATCCACCGCCCCTCGAAGGAGCCGGCCTTCGTACGCAGGGGGCGGCCCGTCTTCACGAACAGGTGCGGCACCCCGGCGGCGTGGCTGGAAAGGAGGAGCCCGTTCCGGATCGCGGGGCCCCACCAGGCGTTCTCCGTGGCCACGCCGAACGCCACGGCTCCGGCCGACACCGTGAGGCTGGACTGGCCCGTGACCACGCTGCCGAGAGGCTCGTCGCCGAATCGCTGTGGGAGGTCCAGGGACTCGGGGAGGGGGTGGAAGGGGGTGGCCCACGCGTTCCGGGCAGGGCGCGCCCTGGGCGGATAGGGAATCGTCTGGAGATCCCGGTTGGCTGCGTACAGCAGCTCCGGGGCGAGGACGAGGGAGATGCGCCCCGCCTCGATCCGGACGCCCGCCAGCGCCCTGACGTTCAACCCCCGCCCGGCCCAGAGCGCACCGTCGTTGAACGAGGAGGGAAGGTCCGAGTTCCACGACGTGGAAAGCACGGGAGCCAACAGTCTCCAGCGCACCACCCGGGCTGCGGACGCGGAGTCCGGCGACGCCCGCATGGCCAGCGACGACGGTGTGCGCAGCAGGAACCCCGCCGTCCCCTCACGCCCCAGGATCTGCCGCAGGCGGATGCGGTCCTCCACCTCACCGGACAGGATCGGGAGCACGCCCAGCTCGACCCCTTGGGCACGGGCCGGAGCGGGAAGAAGCGCCAGGGCCAGAATGAGGCCGGCGATGAGGGAGGGCCTGGACATGGACGCTAGCATAGCGCCTTATCAGGCATGACGAAATCGGAACCCGGGTCTTCCGCGTGAACGTCGTCCGCATCCGCGCGTCGCTCCTGGCCGCCGCCCTGGGCGTGGGCCTGGGCGTCAGCCTGGCCTGGCCTGCCCCGGGGGCTTCCCAGTCCTCGGCATGGAACCCGCGGAGCGGCCTGGCCGTGGGCTCCGAGGAGGAGCGGTACCTGCGCGTCCTCCAGCTCGCCGGCGTGTCCCCCTCCTATCCCTGGTCCCTGCGGGGGTTCACGCCGGGAGAGGTCCACCGCATCCTCCCCCGCGCCGGCACCGGGCATCCCTGGTCCGGCGCGTGGCGCACCTCCCCCGACTCGGCGGGCGCGGACGGCTGGGGGTGGGTGGAGCCGGAGGCGCAGGCCATCTACAACTCCGCGTTCCCCTTCGGAGAGAACGACGGGCCTCTCTGGGCCGGCAAGGGGGTCACCGGAGCGCTGCGCGGAGGGCTCTGGGCCCGCTGGGGCCGGGGCCACGTGCGGGTGGCGCCGGAGGCGTTCTGGGCGCAGAACTCGGCCTTCGAGCTCATCGACCTCGGCGGCACGGGGCTCAATGCGTACCGCGATCCGTGGAACCGGGTGATCGACCTGCCTCAGCGGTTCGGCGCGGAGACCTACGCCCGGGTGGACGCCGGCTCCACGGAGGCCTCGGTGCACCTGGGGCCCGTAACGGTGGGCGCCGGCAACGCCGCCCAGTGGTGGGGCCCCGGGTCCGGGAGCGCTCTCGTCCTCGGGAACAACGCCGGCGGGTTCCTCCACGCCCTCGTGCAGACTTCCACACCCCTGGACC
>JBFYZE010000080.1:0-11376 GCA_041309665.1 Gemmatimonadales bacterium
CTGGGCTATCCCATGTTCATGAAGCCCTACGACGGGGGCGGCTGGCGCGCGGTGACCAAGCTCGACGACGAGTCGGCGCTCCGGGAGGCGTACGACCAGAGCGGCAAGCTGGTGATGACGCTCCAGGCCGCCGTGCACCCCTCCGACCGCTTCGTGCGCTGCATCGGCCTGGGACCCCAGACCCACGTGGTCCTCTACGACGCCAAGGCCCCGCTCCACGACCGCTACACCATGGCCCGCGACTTCGTGACGGCGGAGGAGCGCTCCCTCGTGGACGGGATGACGCTGGTCATCAACGCGTTCTTCGGGTGGGACTTCAACTCCTGCGAGCTTCTGCACAAGCAGGGGACCTGGCACCCCATCGATTTCGCCAACCCCTGCCCCGACTCGCAGGTCACGTCCCTGCACTACCACTTCCCCTGGCTCATCAAGGCCAACATCCGCTGGGCGACGTTCGCCGCCGCCACCGGCCGGAAGGTGAAGCAGCTCGACTGGCAGCCCTTCTTCGACGCCGTGGAGGAGGGGATGACGCTCCGGGAGCGGCTGGACGCGCTGGTGCCGCTGGCCATGAAGCGCTTCGACGCGGACCGCTTCGAGGAGTTCTGCGCGAAGAACCTGGCCCACCTGGACGCGGTGACGCACGATTGGTTCGGAACCGACGACGCCAGGGAGGCGGTGCGCAGGAAGGTGGCGGCCCTCTTCCCGCCCCACGAGGTGGAGGCGTTCACGGAGGTCTTCTTCCGCCGCATCCAGCAGTGGCGGGCCGACGAGCCCGCGGGAGCCAGGTCATGAAGGAGCGCAGGAGCTGGTTCAGCCATCGCCTGAACCAGGAGGTGGCGGTGGCACGCTGGGGGCATTACGGCATGCCCGTGCTCATCTTCCCCACCGCGGGCGGGGACGCCGAGGAGATCGAGCGCTTCCACATCGTCGCGGCACTGGCCCAGCACCTGGAGCAGGGGAAGATCAAGATCTACTCCTGCGACAGCGTGGCGGGCCGGACCATGCTGGCCGAGGAGGGCTCGCCCCAGCACCGCATGTGGATCATGAACCAGTTCCAGGAGTTCGTCCGCCAGGAGCTCGTCCCCTGGATCTGGGACGATTGCCGCACCCCGGGGCTGGGGATCGCCACCGCGGGCGCCTCCGTCGGGGCGTTCCAGGCGCTGGCCGCGGTGTGCCGCTACCCCGACGTGTTCACACGAGCGCTGTGCATGAGCGGGACGTACGACCTGCTCCGGTTCCTCCAGGCCCCGCCCACCGCGGACTTCTGGTACGCGTCGCCGCTGCACTGGCTCGGTGACTTCCACGGGGAGGAGCACCTGGCCAAGCTCCGCCAGCGCTTCGTGCTCCTGGCCTCCGGGGAGGGGCGGTCCGAGGACATCGGCGAGTCGTGGCGCGTCGCCAACGTCCTGGGTGCGAAGGGCGTGCCCAACCGCGTGGACTCCTGGGGACCCGAGTGGCACCACGACTGGCCCACATGGCGCAACATGCTCCACGAGTACCTGCCGGAGCTGGTGCAGGGGGAGTAGGGGCGAAGCCCCTACACCATGCGCGGCGCGTCGGGCTCGAAGAGCGACCGGGGTTTCCCGAACATGTCCTCAGTGGCGCCCACCGTCCGGTCCAGGATGTCCTGGGTGTCCTCGTAGAGCGCCTCGGCGTCCTCCAGGGAGTTGGCGATGGCCGTGACGCCGAGCTTCCCGTACTGCGACAGCGCGCCGATCATGAAGAAGAGCACACCGGTGAGCCCCTGGTGCCGGAACTGCATGCCGTACTCCGTCATGAGGTCCAGCAGGTCGTCGGGGAGGAGGCCGCGGTACGCCGGCGACTTCAGGTTGTCGGTGGCGTAGTAGTACTTGGGCCTCCCGTCGGCGGCGAGGTAGAGCCCGGACTCGGGATCGAGCCGGCCGCCCCCAAGGAACTCCAGCGCCATGAAGGGCGGCGTGGTCCCGGTCATGCGCAGATTGATCTCCAGGGCATGGACCTGCCAAGGCCCGCTCCCGCTCCGGGTCACCACGAAGTCCACGCCGAAGCGCCCCAGCGCCCCGTGCCGCGCCAGCGCCTGCCCGATGCTCCACCCCGCCTGGAGGATGGACGCGCGGTACTGCTCGTCGGCGGGGAAGCGGCAGCCGATGTAGGCCTGGCCGGTGGACCCGCCCAGCACCTGGTCGTGGGTGGAGATGATGGCCAGGGAGCCGTCGGGATGGACCTGCATCTGCACCGACGGGGACTCGACCTCGTCGGCCTCGATCCACTCCTCCACGATCCCGCCCATCTGGGCGAGCTTGCGGAGGAACTCGCCCAGCGTCTCCTGGTCCCCGGGCCACTGCATCCCCTCCAGCCCGCGGGAGATGGCGAGGAGCCGCTCCTCCCGGTCCCGGGACAGCGGCTGGAGGAAGCGGTACACCCCGTTCCCCTCGCCGGCGAAGCTCTCGTTGAGCTTCACCACCGCCCGCCGGATCCCGGGGCGCGCCAGCGCCAGGCGCTCCAGCGCAGCGACCACGTCGTCGCGGGTGCGCACGTCGTTCGTCCCGAGAGGAAGGGGCACCCCCGCCTCCTCGAAGATCTTCCGGGAGCCGGACTTGGTGCCCATCCAGAGCAGGTCGGGATCCACGGCGTTCAGCGGGATCCCCAACTCCACGGCCAGTCGGCGCTCCAGCACCGTGGAGTTGTAGCACGTCAGGTACGCGCGCCCCGGGTCGCCGATGAAGCGCCGCATGCGCTCGATGACGCGGGGGCGCTCCAGGATCTTCTGCGTGAGCGGCTTGGGGCTCGAGTCGTACAGGCTCAGCACCAGCAGCCGGCTCCGGGCGCGGCTCAGGGTCACACCGGGCAGGTGCTGGAGGTAGTACTCCAGGATCTCCTGGTGGACCGGCTGGCTCGTGACGTAGATGACCCGGGAGAGGGGGTTGGTGAGGCGGATGAGCGTGAAGAGGAGGCGCTCCTCGTAGTACGCCGAGCCCTCCACCTTCGCCAGCTCCTCCTGGTTCACGCTGATGGAGGGGATCACCACCGAAGTGTGCACCGCCTCCCGCGCACGGTACGCGCGTGAGATGCCCGGGAGAAGCTGCTTCAGCTGTGCGAAGCGCTGGAGCTCCAGGTCGGAGCCCAGCGGCCCGAAGGGGGACTTGAGGTGCACGGATCCTCTCCCTGGGAGTTCGGGCGGAGTGGGACGGGACCGCCCGACCGCAGGCTACCGGATCACCGGACGTCCGGAAAGGGGGACGTCGAAGAGCGCCCGCTCAGCTCCGCTTGCGAACTCCCTTGAATGGGTTGGCTCCCCGGGGGGTGGTGATCGTCCCCTCCATGGAGTCCCCCTTCACCGTCGCCGTGAACGCCTGGGACATGGTCCGTTGGCCCATCCCGAGCTCCACCGAGAAGGTGAGCTGGTCGCCGTGGAGCATGCCGTTCTTCACCGGCACCTCCACGGTGTTCTCGCCCCGCCGGATCCGGGCGGTACCTGTGACGTTCATCCCGTCCTGGGCGAAGACGAACGTCGTGGTCTGGGCGCCTCGCGGGTTCTCCCAGGAGAGGTCCCAGGTGCCGGCGACGCTCTGGGCCGAGGCGGGGAGGGCGAGCGTGAGGGTGGCGAGCGCCGCGAGCAAGGCGGCGAGGGAGGGTGCACGACGCATGGTGGGACTCCGGGTGGGGCGTGGAGATCGCGCCGCGGTCGGCCACCCCGGTGGGGCAGCGTGCCACGGCGCTGATTCAAGTTGACCCCTGGCGCTCGCGTTTCGTTAGCGGGGGCGGGTCCGCCGGGACCCTCCTACCCTGCCTCCACCTCCAACGTCTCCCCGTGCCGGGGGATGTGGAGGTCGGCGGCCGGGAGGCCTGCGGCCGCCCAGGCCGCCCGCGCCCGGCCGGGCGGCTCCAGGGGATCCTCGAAGGTGAGGCGCCACGTCCCCCAGTGGATCCCCACGAAGGCCCCCTTCCCCCCCGCGTCCCGGTAGGCCTGCACCGCTTCCTCGGGGTTCACGTGGGCCGCGCCCATGAACCACCGTGGCTCGTACGCCCCGATGGGGACCAGGGAGGCGTCGAAGGGCCCCAGGCGCGCGCCGATCTCGGTGAAGGTCCTACAGTACCCGGTATCACCGGCGTACCAGACGCGGGGGCCCGCCTCCGCCGCGCCGGCCGCACTGGAGGGACACACCACCCACCCGCACCATAACCGCCGGTTCGTACCTCCGGGGCGGCGGCGCGTCCAGTGCCGAGCCGGGACGCACACCGCCTCGAAGCGCCCGCCGGGGAGCGGAGCCTTCCCCCACCAGTCCAGCTCCACCACCCGGGTGATCCCCTGGGCGCGGAACCACTCCCTGTACCCCAGGGGGGTGTACCAGGAGAGGTCAGCCCCGAAACGGCCATGGAGAGCCCTCACCGTGGGGAGGTCCAGGTGGTCGTAGTGGTCGTGGGAGAGGAGGACCGCGTGGATCGGGGGGAGCTCGTCGATCCCGAGGGGCGGGGGCACGAAGCGGTGGGGTCCGGCGAAGCCGATGGGGGAGCTCCGGTCGGACCACACGGGGTCGGTGAGGAGGTTGAGCCCGGGGAGCTGCACCAGCGCCGTGGAGTGGCCGATCCAGGTGATACGCACCGTCCCTGGGGCCGAGGGAGCCACCATGGGCCTGGCGGGTTCCGGAGTCGCGACGGGAAGGGTGCCGGCGGGAGGGTTGGGCGGCCTCTCGCCCCGCCACCAGGACCACGCGACTCTCCAGATGGACTTCCGTAGTCGGTCGTCCAGCGCCGCCTCGGGCCAGGGATTGCGGAAGCGGCCGCCGGGGATGTGATGGGGGAGAAGGCTCATGGCGGAGACAAGGAAACGCGGGGGCGGGCTTCAGGGCAACGGGGGTTGACTATACTATACGGTATAGTATGTTTCCATCGGAGATCAGAGCGAAGAGACTCCTGCGATCCGGGAGGGTCGAGATGCCGAGGACATCCAGGGACCACTGGATCGAGGAGGGCTTCCGGATCCTGTCCGAGGAGGGGGACGGAGCCCTCACCGTGGACGCCCTGTGCGAGCGCCTCGACCGCTCCAAGGGCTCCTTCTACCACCACTTCGGCGGGCGCGAAGCGTACGTCGAGTCGCTCCTGGGCACGTGGGAGCGGCGGGTCACCGACCGGCTCATCGCGACGGGGCAGGGCGAAGCACCCGTGGAGGACCGGCTCCGCACCCTCAACCGGGAGGCCTCGGAGCTCCGCATCGCGCGCCTCGAGCGGGCGATCCGCGGGTGGGCGGCGCGCGAGCCCCTGGCGAGGAGGGTACAGGACAGGGTCGACCGGCGCCGGCTGGCGTTCCTGGAGGAGCTCTGCGCCGAGCGCATGGGCTCGGGCGAGGCCGCGGTGCGGCTGGCCAGGGTCCTGCAGCTCACCTTCGTGGGAGCCCAGCACCTGGATCCGCCCCTCGAGGGTGAGGAGCTGTACCGGACGTTCCGGTTCCTGGAACCCCTTTTCGGCATGGGAGGTGGGGCATGATGACGACGACGTGGAATGTCCGAGCGGGCGTGCGGGGCCGGGTGCTCCTCGCTGCGGCGACGGCGTGCGTGGGGGCGCTGGCGGCGGCGTCCGGGCTCGCAGCCCAGGCGAAGGTGGGGTGCCTGCGCGGCCAGCCGCTGCCCGATTGCCGGAGCTTCTGGCTCATCGAGATGCAGGGGAGCACGGCGGTGGCCCAGACCACGCGCATGGTCTCGTACGGCGGCGACCTCGAAACCGCCGCCGACGCGTTCGGCGAGGTGCTTGAGTGGAACCTGGGGCACATGGTGAACCTGAGCCCCACCTTCGCCGTGGGAGGCGTCTTCACCATCGGCTCCGGCAGCAGCGACGTGCTCACGGGCCTGCGCCTGCGCGGCCGGCACTGGTTGTCCGAGGACCTGAGCGTCGAGCTCGAAGGCGGACTGCTCAACACGACCGCCGGAGGCGCCGCCTACCCCGGCAAGAACGGCCCCACGGTGGGCCTGCGCCTCAACGTCCGGGACCAGGGCTCGTTCTTCGTGCGGTGGGACGGGGTGTCGCTCCCGGAGGTGCTCCCCACGGAGAGCTGGATGCACCACGACCCGGGCGGCTTCCACCACGGGCTGTCCGTGGGCGCCAGCGCCGGGAGCGTCCCGGCGCTCATCGGGACGGGCGCCCTGGGACTGGCCTGGGTCGTCTTCTTCGCGGTCTACTGGACCGACAACTGACCCCAGGGCCTACCGCCCGGTGATCGTGATGGTGCTCTCGTCCAGGTCCAGCTTCACCCACCGGTTGGTGGTATTGCAGAGCGGGCACAGCGCGAAGGTGCCGTCCAGCACCTCCAGGTCCGTGACCTGGCCGCACCCCTCGCACCGGGCATGGAGCGTCTTGAACGCGCCGTCGTTCATGTGGCTCTTCGCCAGGCGCACGCCCATGACGATCCCTGGCTTGCCGGTGTTGGGGCACGCCCCCGCGGTGCACCCTTCCATGTAATCGAGGCAGACGATCTCGGCGTCCTCGCGGAGGTTGGCCTGCCCGTCGTGGGGCGGCGGGTCGGTGAAGACGAGGCGCACCTTGTGGCCGCACCCGGAGCAGTAGGCGAGCTCGTTCTTCATCTGCTGTTCTCCAGGTTCCGCTTCATCTGCTCGCTGGGAACGTCGAAGATGGGGCAGACGGTACCGGCGCTGCAAACTCCGCCGTGGTCCAGGCACACCACGTCGTCCGGGCTCGGGGCCTGGCCGGGAGGCGTCTCTGTTTTCACCATCACCCGGACCGAACGGTCGCAGGTGGCGCAGAATGCCATCCGGGTTTCCATGGCCACCCTCCTCAGACCGCGTGTGCGATGCGGGCCCCGGGGGCTCCGCGGCCCAGGATCTCCTCGGCTGCCGGCCCGGCGACCCCGAAGAGGGCGGTGGCGGCGGCGTCGGCGTCCACGCACGTGGCCGCCTCGACCGTGAGCGAGTGCATGCTGGTGCGGCGCGGCTCACCGGTGACCGCGTCCATGAGGTGGTGGTACCGGCGCCCCCCGTGCTGGAAGTACTGGAGGTAGTCCCCGGACGTGGCGACCGCCCGGTCGCTGACGTGGAGCACCTCCACCACCTCGTCCAGATCGTCGGGCGAGCGGACGCCCACCCGCCACGGGTCCTCGTGCTCGTCCACGCCCATGGCGACGAGGTCGCCGCCCACGTTCACGAGGGCATTGAAGAGGCCGTGGTCCCGGAGCGCCCGGGCCGCCAGGTCCACGCCGTACCCCTTGGCGATCCCGCCCAGGTCCACGGCGGCAACGCGCGACGTGAGGGTTGCGCGGGCCACCGATCCGCCGCGCTCCACCTCGAGGGCGGCGTAGCGGTTGCCCCGGCCGGCCATTTCCAGCTCGCCCGAGGAGGGAGGCGCGGAGCGCGTGCCCACGTGCCACAGGGCGCAGACGTTGCCCAGGCACGGGTCGAAGCGACCGTCGCTGGCCTCGGCCCAGCGCAGGCCGGCGGTCAGCACTTCGGCGGTGTCGTCGCTGACGGCGAGGCCCGACCGCCCGGCGAGGCCGTTCAGGCGCCCCACCTCCGAATTGCCCTTGAAGTACGACATGGCGGCGTCCACCCGGCGCAGCTCGGCGAACGCGGCGTCCATGCCGCGCTGCGCCCACGCCTCGTCGGGATGGCGCACGGCGATCTCCGCGACCGTGCCCATGACAGGGATCTGGCGCCGCGCGAGCCGATCTGGGCGACGCAGCGCCCGGGGCAGGGTGGCGACGGCCAGGGCTCCCACGCCCAGCGCGAGGAAGTCACGGCGATTCGGGTTCATGGACGTCTCCCTTCGAGATCCAATTCACAGTCGTTGGAACAGCTTCCGCAGTGCACGCTGCCGCACCCCTTCCCCTCGCCGAGGCGGATGAGCCCGGCGAAGACGAAGAGCGCGGCCATGGCGAGGACGCCCAGGACGGCGGCGATCATGACGAGAACAGCCCGGCGAAGCCCATGAAGGCCAGCGACAGGCTCCCCGCGAGGATGAGGACCAGGCCCATGTTCCGGGCCATGGCGGGGACGTCGGCCAGCTCGACGGTCTCCCGGATCGAGGCCATGAGCACCAGCGCCAGCGTGAGGCCCGCTCCGGCTCCGAAGGCGAAGAAGAGCCCCTCGACGAAGTCGTAGCCCCGGTTGGTCTGGAAGGTGGCCAGGCCGAGGATGGCGCAGTTCGTGGTGATGAGGGGCAGGAAGATTCCCAGCTCACGGAAGAGCGTGGGCGACAGCTTCTTGATGACCGTCTCGACGATCTGCACCAGCGACGCGATGACCACGATGAACGAAATGAGCCCCAGGTAGGGCGCGCTCGGCAGGATGAACGCGTTCAGGAAGGACACCGCCACGGACGTGAGCACCAGCACGAAGATGTTCGCCAAGCCCATGCGTACCGCCGTGGCGATCTTCCCCGACACGCCCAGGAAGGGGCACAGCCCCAGGAACATCACCAGGGTGAAGTTGTTCACCAGCATGGCGCTGATGAAGATCCAGAAGAGCTCGCCCATGGTCAGTCTCCCGCCTCGGCCGTGACCTCATGGAGCCAGCGGCGTGGGTGCACTGTGGCCTGCTTGCGCCCCTTCCACCACGCGAAGATCAGGAGGTACACACCCAGGGTGAAGAAGCCTCCGGGAGGGAGAATCATGATCACCCAGGGCGCGAAGCCCGGCCCGAAGACGTGGAGCCCGAGGAAGGTGCCGTTGCCCAGGACCTCCCTCAGCGAGCCCATCATCAGCATCGCGATGGAGAAGCCGATCCCGGTGCCGATGGCGTCCAGCGCGGCGCGTCCCACCGTGTTCTTCGCTGCGAAAGCTTCCTGGCGCCCCAGGATGATGCAGTTCACCACGATGAGCGCGATGAACGCCCCAAGGGCCTTGTGGATGTCCGGCACCAGGGCCGCCAGCACCAGATCAGCGAAGGTCACGAATGTCGCGATGATCATGATGTAGGAGGCGATGCGCACCTCCTTGGGGATCCACCGCTTGAAGGTCGATACCAGGACGCTCGAGCCGAGCAGCACGAAGAACGTCGCAGACGACATGGCGATGGCGTTGGCCACGCTGTTCGTCACGGCCAGCGTGGGGCACAGGCCGAGCAGCGTAACGAAGACAGGGTTCTGCTTCCAGATCCCGGAGACCAGGTCCTGCGTTGGCGTGGTCTTGCTCACAAGCCACCTCCCGTCGGAGCAGCCGCCGTCGTGTCGGGAGCGTTGGTTTCCGCCCCAGCCGTGGCCGCGGACGCCCAGAACGCCCCCACGGGCTCCTTGAGGGCCTCCAGGCGCCGGTTGATCATGTCCACCACGACCCGCGAGGAGATGGTGGCGCCCGTGATCATCACGACCTCCTCGTGGGTTCCGGCGGCTCGGTCCTTCTTCACCCCCTGGAGCGGCGTGCCCACGTCCACGAACTCGCCTACGAACGTAGAGTCCTTTTCGATCTTGTCCCCCAGCCCCGGCGTCTCCTTGTTCTCCAGGACCTTCATCCCGAGGAGGTTTCCGGTGGCGGGATCGTACCCGAAGATCACGCGCACCACGTCGACGAACCCGGAGGCTTCGGTGACCATGGCCACGCCGTGGGGCGCCCCGGCCGCGTCGTATCCCACGTAGACCCGGTCCAGGGAAGCCGTGTCGGCCTGGGGTTCCTTGGTGAAGGCGCCACCGTCCAGGAACACGGTTTCGTAGCGCTCCGCGCCGCCCAGGACCTCGGTGATGGCCCCGGCCAGGCGCGCCGCCTGGTTCGCCTGGATGAGAGGATTCGCCCAGGAGAACACCATCACGATGGCCGCGCCCGCGACGGCGCCGGCGAAGGCCAGCGTCCCCACCAGGCGGGCTGCGGACGTGGGCTTCGCGGCCGGAGGCGTGGGCGGTGCCTCGCCCTGCCCTGCCATGGGGAGCTTCTGCTCGCTCATGACATGGCCTCCTTCCCGGTCCCGAACAGTCTGGGCTGGGTCACCCGGTTGATGCCGGGCACGGCGGCGTTCATGAGCAGGATGGCGTACATGACCCCTTCAGGGAGCCCTCCCCAGAAGCGGATGAGGACGACGAGGGCGCCGATTCCCGTCCCGTAGATCCACGCGCCCTTCGGCGTCGTCGGCGACGTCACCATGTCGGTGGCCATGTACACGGCCCCGAGCATGAGGCCACCGCTGAAGACCGAGAAGAACGCGTCGGGCTTTCCGGGATCGAAGACGTGGATGATCTGGGCCAGCACGGCCACCGAGATGAAGATAGAAACCGGGATGCGCCAGTCGAGGTACTTCTTGAGCGCGAGGTAGCCGCCGCACAGGAGGATGACGATGGCCGCGGTCTCCCCCAGCGACCCGCCCGTGCTCCCGATCATGAGCCGCACCAGCTCGGTGTCCACGCCTTCGAACTTCATTAGCCCCAGGGGCGTGGCGCCGGTGACCGTGGCCACCGGGTCACCCGCCATGAGCGGCATGGCGAAGTTGTCGCCCCGGAGCGCCCACCACGGCCCGGACACGTCCGGCCAGGTGGTGAGGGCTTCCGGGAACGCGGCCTGCAGGAAGGCCCGACCCAGGAGCGCGGGGTTGAAGACGTTCTGGCCCAGCCCACCGAAGAGGAGCTTGCCGAATCCGATGGCGAAGGCGCCGCCCAGGAACGCCATCCACAGCGGGATCCCGGCTGGGAGCGTCAGGCCCAGGAGGATCCCGGTGATGGCCGCCGAGCCGTCCCCGAGACTCCCGCCCGGGCCGAACACGCGCTCGACGAGCACGCAGCCCAGGGTGGCCGCCGAGATCACGAGGATGGCGCTGGGGCCGAAATACCAGATGGCGGCCAGCACCACGGGGACCAGGCTCCCCACCACCGTCCACATGATCCTGGGGGTGGAGTCGGGGCCCTTGATGTGGGGAGAGGCGGTCAGCTCGAAGCGCGCGGTGTCCATCACGCCACCTTTCCCCCTTCCTGGGCCTTGGCTTTCGCCGCGGCGGTGGCCTGTTGCTTGCGCAGCCCCATCTTGCTGAGCGCGAACATCTGCGACAGCGGGATGTTCGAGGGGCACACGTAGGAGCACGAGCCGCACAGCATGCAGTCCTGCAGATGGAACTCCTGCTGCATGTCCTCGTAGCGCCCCGCCTGGGCCATGATGCCCAGCGCCGACGGATTCAGGAACACGGGACACGCGTCCAGGCAGTGCCCGCACTTGATGCACGGATACGTCTTCTTGGGCTTCACCTCCTTCGAGGTGAGCACCGTGACGCCGGACACGCCCTTGGTGAGGGGGGTGCGCAGGTCGGGCTGGGACGAGCCCATCATGGGGCCGCCGAAGATGATCTCCGCGGCGTCGTCGGTGAGCCCGCCGCAGAACTCCAGCACGTCGCCCAGCATGGCCCCGACCGGAACGATGAGGTTGGAGGGCTTCTTCAGGCCGGGGCCGGTGACGGTGACCACCCGCTCGATGAGGGGGAG
>JBFYZE010000081.1:0-7780 GCA_041309665.1 Gemmatimonadales bacterium
TCTGGGGGCAGAACTTCCCCCGTGAATGGGGTCGTGTTCAGATGATGGAGCAGGATTAAGGCCGCACCCTCTTCGGCGGGAGCACGCCCTACAGCAAGATCGAGGAGAAACCCTTCCTCCCCCAGGCCTGGGCGGGAGACTCCTTCGCCAGCGACTACCACGAGGAGCGGAGCCACTTCTACGCCCTCGAGGACCAGAAGCGCACCAAGCGCACCACCGAGCGGAGCCAGCCGGGCGCCTGCGCCAACTGCCACGCCGCCGAGGCTCCCCAGCTCATCGAGGAGCTGGGGTGGGAGCGGTTCAACTCGATGCCCTACGACTCCCTGAGGGACATGCTCCACACCGGGGGGACGTGCGCGGACTGCCACGATCCCAGGACCATGGACCTGCGCATCACCCGCCCTGCCTTCGCCAACGCCATGGAGAAGCGAGGGGTGGACCTCTCCAAGGCCACACGGCAGGAGATGCGGACCTACGTCTGTGGCCAGTGCCACGTGGAGTACTACTTCGCGGGGGAGAACAAGCTCCTGACCTTCCCCTGGGAGAAGGGGACGAGCATCGACTCCATCGAGGCGTACTACGACAGCTACGGCTTCAACGACTGGACCCACGCCGAAACCGGCGGCGGGATGCTCAAGATGCAACATCCCGAGTTCGAGACCTTCACCTCCTCGGTGCACTACGCCAGCGGAGTGGCCTGCGCCGATTGCCATATGCCCTACACCCGTGAGGGTGGGGTGAAGATCAGCGACCACTGGATCCGCAGCCCTATCACCAACGTGAACAACGCCTGCCAGACCTGCCACAAGATCCCCGAGGCCGACCTGGTGGACCGGGTGCAGAACATCCAGCGCAAGACCAAGGAGATGATCACCCTGGTGGAGGCGGCCATTGCCGACGCCATCGAGGCGATCGTGGCGGCGCGCGAGGCGGGTGCCTCCGACGAGGCGCTGGCCGAGGCCCGGCGGCTGCACCGGAGCGCCCAGATGCGCTGGGACTTCGTGGACGCCGAGAACTCCATGGGCTTCCACTCTCCCCAGGAGTCGGCCCGCGTCCTGGCCCATGCCGTGGACCTGGCGCGCCAGGCGCAGATGGCGGCCATGCAGGCCGCGGCTCCCCGGGCGGCGGCCCTGGCCGCCCGAACCGGGGCGGGAGGCTGACGGGCTTCCTTTACTCGGCCTGCAGCGCCCGGGTCCCCCGAATCCGTGCGGCCCGGGTGGCCGGGAGGAGTCCGGCCACGGCGGCTACCGCCAGGAGGATCAGCGCCATCCCCACGAAGGTGAGGGGGTCGGTGGGCCGGACCCCGAAGAGGAGGGTGGCCACCAGCCGCGTGCTCCACACCGAAAGGAGCGCTCCGGCCCCGATGCCGAGCCCCGCCAGGAGGAGGGTGCGGCCCAGGACGCCCCCGGCCACCTTGGCGGCCGAAGCCCCCAGGGCGATGCGGATCCCGATCTCCGGGGTGCGCTCCGCCACCGACTGGGCCAGCACGCCGTAGATGCCGAGTCCCGCCAGGAGGAGCGCCGCCGCACCGTAGGCGGTGAGGATCCCCAGGGTGAAGCGCCGGGCCGAGAGGGCCCGGTCCACGGTGGACTCGACCGACCAGTACTCCCGGGCCGGCATGGTGGGGTCCGCCTCCTGGAGGGCCGCCGCCACCGCCGCGGCGACATGGGAGGTGGGGAGGGAGGAGCGCACCACCATGTCCAGGGTGCGGAAGTCATCCCCCCGGGCCAGCGGGAGGTAGATCTCCACGCCGGCGCCCATCTCCGGCGACACGTGCCGGGCGTCCTTCACCACCCCCACGATCTCCCCCAGCCCCCGCCACCCGAAGTCCAGGCTCCGGCCCACGGCGCTCCCCCCCGGGAAGGCGCGCTCGGCCCCGGTCTCGTTGATGAGGATCGCCAGGGGGCCCTCCCCCATGTCGTCCTCGGTCAGGTTCCGGCCGGCGACCATGGGGATGCCCATGGCTTCCAGGTACCCCGGATCCACCAGATGGGGGAAGTAACCGATAGGGCGGCCGTTATCCTGCTGTACCCCCGGAATCTGGAAGCCCCAGCTCCGGGTCCTCCCCAGGGGGAGGGCGTCGATGAGGCCGACCCTCTCCACGCCGGGGATCTGGGCCACCCGCTCGGCGATCCCTTCGAAGAAGGCTCCCTTCTCGGCATCGGTCTCGAAGCTACGGGCGGGGTTGAGCTGCCACGCCACCGCCCCGGCCGGGTCGAACCCCAGGTCCAGCTCCAGTACCGCTCGGAAGCTCCGCACCAGGAGCCCTCCCACCACCAGCAACACGCACGCCAGCGTCACCTGGGCCACCACCAGCCCCTCGCGGAGCCGGCGCGCCCCGCGTCCGGCGCTGGTCCCCCGCCCGGACTCCCGCAGCACCGCGGCCTCACCCCCTTCCGCCACCCGGAGGGCGGGGGCCAGGCTCACCACCACGCCCGTGACCACGGCCACCGCCGTCGCCACCAGGAGGGCGGGCGCGTCCATTCGCCCCTGGCTCAGCAGGGGGACCCGCACCCCCACCGCCCCCGTCACCGCCCTGGTGGCGAGCCGGGCCAGCCCCCCGCCCACCACCGCGCCCCCCAGGGAGACCACCAGGCTCTCCAGCACCATCTGCCGGGCGATGCGGCCCCGGGAGGCCCCCAACGTCTTGCGCACCGCCATCTCCCGCACCCGCCGGGGGGAGCGGGCCAGGAGGAGGTTGGAGACGTTCACGCACACGATGAGAACCAGGGTGGCGGCGGCGCCCAGGAGGAGGAAGAAGGCCGGGCGAAAGGGTCCGGCCAGGTGGTCCTTCATGGGGGTGAGGTGGGCGCTGAGGCCCCACCGGTCGGGCTGCTCCTCCTGGAGCCCCGCCAGGACGGCATCCAGGTCCGCCTGGGCGATCGCGGGGGTCACGCCCGGCTTCATGCGACCCAGGATCACCACCTCGTTCCCGTGGCGATCGGTCTCCTCGGAGACGGGATAGGGATGGAGGAAATCGACCCGGGTTCCCGGCGTGAAGACCGACGCGAAGTCGAAGCTGGGTGGGAGGACGCCGGCCACGGTGCGGGGCACGTCGTTCAGGACCACGGATCTCCCCACCAGCGTGGGATCCCCCGCGAAGCGTTGCCGCCAGAAGCCGTAGGTGAGGATCACCGCCGGCGGTCCTCCCCACGTCCCCTCCTCCTGGGTGAAGCCCCGGCCGTGGATGGGCTGGACCCCCAGCACCTGGAGGAAGTCGTGGGCCACGGCGAACCCCACGAGCCGCTCCGGCTCTCCAACCCCGGAGAGGGTGAAGGCACCCTGTTCGGAGAAGGCGTTGTAGCCGGTGAGCCCTTCGAAGGACCGCGTGCGCTCCCGGAAGTCCCGGAGGTTCCCGGAGCGGGAAGTGAGGTGGGAGAGGGAAGCCACTCCCTCGGGAACGTCCTGGTAGGCGATCCAGGCCAGCGTCTCGGGTTCCCGGAAGGGGAGAGGGGCGAAGAAGAGAGGCTTCAGAACGCTGTATACGCCGGTGGCCGCACCCACCCCCAGACCGATCACGAGCGCGGTGAAGAGGGAGAACCCCGGGGCCCGCCGGACGGCCCGGAGCGCCTGCACCCCGTCCTGTCCCAGCCCCCGAACGCCGAAGAAGCCGTCCAGAGAGGGGCCCCTGGAGGGGAGCCGGAGGAGGGCACGGACCCACCGCCCGCCCGAGAGGAGGAGCGCTTCCCGCCAGTACCAGCGATGGGCGGCGCCAGGCCCTCTGGCCGTGAGGATCCGGGTGAAGTCCTCGTGCAGGTCCCCCAGGATGGCGGGCCCGGCGGGATCGTGGCGGAGTACCCGGCCGAGAAGGCGGTAGGCGGCTCGCGGCGGCGTCATGATCAGGCCTCGTCCAGCAGGGTACTTACGCCGTTGAAGAAGGGGACCAGCACGTCCCGCGCCTGGCGCACCGCTCCCACCCCGTCCTCCGTCACCCGCAGGCGGCGCATGGGATGACCCCCCCGCTCCGGCGTCTCGCTGGGCTCGAGCTCCCACTCCAGGAAGCCCTTCTCCGTGAGCCGGTCCAGGGTGCGGTAGAGGGCTCCCCGGCTCACCCGACGGCCGGCGTTCCGATCGAGATCCTCCCGGACCCGGTTGGCGTAGGCGTCCTTCTTCTGCCGCAGGATGGAGAGGAGGACCAGCAACTCGAACTCCCCGAGCTTGTTCATCATGGCCCCCGATCGAAGAATAAAAAGACGACTTCGCGAAGTCTACCTTTTATGATATGATTTCGCAAGGGCAGGGGGGACCGCCCATCCGAGGAGAGCCACCGCCATGCGTCGGATCCGAGGTGCTCTCCCGGGAGGGTCCTTCTCGGGCTTTGCCTTCGCCGCTGTGGGAGACCGCGGCGATAGGGTGGGAACGTCGAGGGTCTCCGAGCTGCGGGCCTACCTCACCCGGAAGTACGCGCCGGGGAGGTGAGACGCCTCCCGTCCGGCTCGGGTCGCTCCCCCAAACCTCGTAAGCGCCGCCCCTGTCTCCGTCTCCTCCATCCATTCCACCGCCCCCTCTCTGGGCCCTGTGTGAGGTCGAGGAGCCGCATGCCGCCCCTCTCGACCTCCCGGTCCCGTGGTGTCCATCCAGACTCCGAGCACCGCGCCAAGGACCCGCTGGGCCGGGCCGGCCTCCCGCCCCCGGTCCCCACGCCCAGCCCCAACGGATCCGATCCCACCACCGCCCGGCAGATTGCACCAGCCAGCTCGGCCCCAAACGCGCCCTGAGCGTCCTATCCCCCCGCCGCCGGGAGCCAGGGATTCGTTCCCCAGGTTCGGGCTGCGGATCAGGGGGACTCGCCCCTTGGCGGCGATGGCCACGTCCAGCCGGCCGGTCCCGAAGGCGTCCAGCGGCGGGGAAGCCTGCGCCAGGCCGCCGGAGTGGGCATGGGCCCGGCGGAAGAGGGTCCACGCGGGCTCCCCCCCCCCGGCGTCCCGCATCCCCGGGCGAGGCCGGTTTGGGGGTGGACGCGCCGGCGGGTGAGCGTCCCGGGCAGGGCGTCCACCTGGCCGATGGAGCGGACGCTGTCCGTGCGGGCCCTCAGGCAGACGTCGAAGAAGAGGCGGGTGTGCCGGGCGATGAAGCGCTGGACCTCGGTCGAGCCTCCGTTTCCCATGTCCCCGTGGTCCTGGCCCGGCATCACCGAGAGGTGCTTGTCCGCTTCCAGGGGATACCGCTCGAAGGGGAGGAGGCGCCGATTCTCGGCCAGGTCGGAGTGGCCCACGGGGCCATCCTTCTCCAGCGATCCGACCGGGTTGAAGGCGGGAAGGGTGACCGGGGCCCAGGAGTTTTCGGTGGACGGGCGGCTGAGGTTCGGCTCGGTGTCGAAGGCGCCGAAGTTGCCGGGGCCCTGGGGCGACAGGGGGACGATGGCCTTGATGGGCGTGTCCCGGAAGGTGCCCTGCTCGAAGCGGGCTCCCCCCACGGCGTGGCTGGTGTACGCGCCTCAGGAGTGCCCGGCGTGCCCTACGCGGGCGCTGTCCAGGGAGCCTCGGAACCTCCCGGGGAAGCCGACCTTCCCGCCGAGGACGGCGTCCAGGACCGCCGGGACGTCGCCCGGGCGGTCGCGCTCGTGCTGGAGGATGCTCGAGGAAGGGAGGTGATTGGGCACGAGCGTCACGCAGCCGGCGGCCGAATACTCCCGGGCCAGATGTTCGGGGCCGGTATGCCCCTGGGTGGGCCCGTCCCCCCCGTGCGAGACCAGGACCACGGCGGCGGGAGCGGTCACTCCCTCGGGATACCAGAAGCGGAAGCGGACCTCGCGGGCCGCGCCCCCGGGGCTCGCGTGCGTGACGGCCCGGTCCTCGAAGGCGCCGGCCAAGGGGGGAGCGGCCTCCTCGGGAGGCGGGTCCGCGGGGCCGGTCGTGTCCTGGCACGCCGCATTCAGGAGGACCGGGGGGAGGACGTGGCCCAGCCGTGCTCCGTGCGGACGGTCGGCGCGGCGAAACCCCGGGCAGCGATGCGGGCCAGGGTCGAGTCGAACCCGGTGACCGGCACGGTGATGAAGCGGATGCCGTTCGACGCGGTGGGGGCGCCATCCTGAGCGGGGGGAGAGGTGGGGTACTCGCGCACCTTCAGGGTGGCGCCACCCCACCGGTATGGGAACATGCGCAGAACGCTCGCTGGAAAGCCGGCTGCGGCCCCGCCGTCGCTGAAGCCGAGGGCCTCCACGTAGAACGCCCGGGCCCGCAGGGAGTCGGTCACGATTACGCTGAGGGCCAACTCGTCCCCCTCCGGCGCCGGCGTGACGGCGACCGCCGCCTCGGCCGTCTCCCCGGGCTTGTCCAGGCGCTCCGCGACGACCCGGACCAGGAGACCCTCGGAGGGCACCGTGGCGGGGGCCGTGTACAGGCCATCCGCCGAGATGGTGCCCGGGTTGCTCCCCCCTTCCGCACGCCAGCGCACGCCGCTCACCGCCGTGCCGCCCGCCCTCGCCTGGAACGCCTGGGATTCCCCAGGCGCGAGCGAGGCCTCCGCCGGCGTGATGACGAGGGGAGCGGAGGCGGGGCCGGTCGGACTGTCCTGTGAGGAGCAACCCGCCAGGCAGCCCACCAGGAGGAGCCAGGGGACGCGGCTTCGTGGGCGTGCCCCGGTGGGGAGCCCGCGGCGGCTCACGGAGCCGCCGACGATGAAGTACACGAAGACCCCCTGGGCCCCCACAAAGGGCTCGGGCTCCGAACGGTCGGCGGGAGTGCCCTCGTCGACCCGCCGCCGGAGGCGCCTGGTGGGGTCCCGGCGGACGCAGACGTTCACCGCGTGGGAGCCGGTGACCCGGGTGAGCTGCGTGACTTCGACGGCGCCGGGGGAGAGGTCCGTAGCGCGCCAGACCTGGGCGGTGCCCCGGGCGTCCGGCTTCGAGTAGAAGACGCTGGCCCCACCGGTGTCCACCCCCCACTCCGGACCGTTGTTGGTCCGTTGCCTGGGGCCCAGGGTGGCCACCCCGGAATCCACCAGGAGATCGAACCCGTTCGCCGACATGAAGAGCCCGTCCGAAGAGTCCAGCTCGGCGATCCAGACGCGCTGGATCCCGTCCTGGAGAGTCTGGAACACCAGGCGGTCGGCGGGCGAGAGGATCTCGGGGTCGAGGTAGGCCACCCCGGGAGCGCCGACGGGGACCTCCTGGGGGACGAACAGGTCTGGCTCCACGCCCTCCGGCTCCACCGTCCCGCCACAGCCGACCAGACCGGGCCCGCAGAGGAGCCCGGCCAAGCGCAAGGCGACGTGGAAGCAGCGTGGGACCACCATCCAGGGACCTCTCCTGCCCGCGGCCACGGCCGGGATGCCGACCCCTCCATCTGACCTCTTTGACGCCCGAGGCCCCCGAACGCTAGCTCCCGCTCCTCCGGGCACCTTCTAACGACTCGCCTCCTGGCGCGTCCAATAGGCAGTACCGGCCCGCAGGCCGGCATTCCCCAGTGGAGGCGAACATGGTCTGCCCTCGGTCCCAGCTTCCCCGCCTCGCGCCCGTGGCCGTGCTCCTCTGTGCGGCGGCCGGCGCCGCCCAGACCCCCCCCGGGGCTCCCCGTCCCGCTAGCCCCCAAGGAGCGAGTCCCCAGGGGGTGATCGCCTGGCCCCTCCCCGCCCCGCTGGCCCGCCTGGACCGGAACGGGGACGGAGTGCTGGGGGGCGAGGAGCTGGCCTCGGACCCCAGGCTGGCCCGGGCCGATACGGACGGGGACGGTGTGGTGGGGTTCCTGGAGGCCTCGGTGGCGCTGGCCCGCCAGCGGCACGCACGGGAGCACCCCGGGTTCCGGCGCCCTCCGGACATCCCGGTGCAGGCCCGCTCCCC